>JAFTEP010000211.1 GCA_017453605.1 Clostridia bacterium | reverse complement strand
TGCGATCGGGCTCACGAACGCGGGATGAAGATCATCCTCGACGGCGTCTTCTCCCACACCGGGAGCAACAGCCGCTATTTCGACGCCCGCGGCGTCTTCGGACACGGCGCGGTCTCCGATCCCGATTCGCCGTACCGAAGCTGGTTCGATTTTCAGCGCTGGCCGGATATCTACACGTCCTGGTGGGGGATAGACACCCTGCCCTGCGTCAACGAGCTCGACGACGGCTTTCTCGACTTCGTCGTCCGCAATGAGGATTCCGTGATCGCGCACTGGCTCAGAGCCGGCGCCGACGGCTTCCGCCTCGACGTCGCAGACGAGCTTCCCGACCGCTTCATCGCGCTCCTGAGGGAGAGGATGAAGTCCGTCAAGCCGGATTCGCTCCTTATCGGCGAGGTCTGGGAGGACGCTTCCAACAAGGTCAGCTACGGAGTGCGCCGCAGATACTTCGTCGACGGCGAACTCGATTCCGTGATGAACTACCCGTTCAGAAACGCCGTTCTCGGCCTCGTCCTCGGCACGCTCTCCCCGCGGGGCTTCTCAGAGGCGGTCATGGAGATCTGCGAGAACTATCCAGCGGAAGTCCTCGACACGCTGATGAACATGATCTCCACTCACGACACGCCCCGCGCCCTCTCACTTCTCTCCCCGGAGCCTCCGCCCGCCGAAAAGCGCGCCAGAGCCGGCTACCGGATGCCGAGATCCGCGCTCGATACCGCGATCAGACGCCTCAGATGCGCCGCGTTCGTCCAGTTCGTTCTCCCGGGTATGCCCTGTATCTACTACGGCGACGAGATCGGGATGCAGGGGCTGGAAGATCCGTTCTGCCGCGGGTTTTTCGAGTGGGAAAGCGTTCCCCAAAACGCCCTTCTCGATTTCTTTTGCTCTCTCGGCGCCCTGAGAAATTCTCTTCCCGAACTGAAAAGGGGAAAGCTCGCCGCTTCGTCCGATGACCTTGTTCTCAGCCTGGAGCGCGTATTTGAGGACAAAAGGCTTCTCGCGAGGATCAACGCCGGAGAAAAGATCGCTCTCGAAAAAAAGGGCGAAATTATCTTCTCGGACGGCTGCGTGAGCGAAGAGGGGGCTCTTCGGTTTGAAGCCCTCGGCTTTTCTCTTGAAAGGCTTTCTTGATCCCGCCGCGACGGCGTAACACAGAAAGGAACAAAAAATGAAACTCAAAGTCATAAGCTTCAACATCCGCTCCATCGACGACCCGAACGGCAACTCGATCGCCGAGCGCGCGCCGCGCCTGAAGTCGGTCGTCGACGCCATCGATCCCGATATCATCGGCTTTCAGGAGAACACCCCGAAGTGGGAGCCTTTCCTGAACCGCGATTACGGCGATAAATACGTGATCTTCAACAAGTACCGCACCCTCACTCACTGGCCGGAGAGCGCTCCGCTTCTGTGGAAGAAGGATCTCTTCGACGAGGAAAAACGCGGTTGGTTCTGGTATTCCGAGACGCCCGACGAGGAGTCCGGGAACTGGGACACCCTCGGACACAAGAGGATGTGCTGCTGGGTCGTCCTTCGCGACAGGAAGCAGGGCGTGCGTTTTGCCTTCATGAACACTCACTTCGGCTTCGGCGAGGAAAACCAGCTCAAGAGCGCGAAGCTGATAAAAGAGCGCGCCGACGCCCTCGGCGAACTGCCGCTCTTTCTGACCGGCGATTTCAACTCCGGCGTCGAGACCCCGGCGTACAGATTCCTTTCCGAGACCTTCACCGACGTCAACGCAGTCACGGCGAGAGATTTTTCCCGCACCTTTCACGGCTATCAGGACGAGGGCGGCGAGCACATCGACTACTGCTTCGTGAACTCTCTCGTGAAGCCTCTGTCCCTCAGAACGATCACCGAAAAGCCCGGCGGTATGTACCCCTCGGATCACTTCGGCCTCGAAATAGATCTCGAATTATAAAAGCTGTTTTACATAATCCAAAAAAAGGAGAAGAACGCGATGAAAAAAGCACCGTTTTCACCCTATCTCGAATCCATCGCTCCGGGTCTGAAAGAACTCGTCCGGCTTCTGGGCGCGCGCTACGACTACGCGAGCGTCCACAGCGCCGATTCGGTCGGATTCCGGCTGTCCATCTCGCAGAAGAGCAAGTCCGTTTCTGACGCCAATATGACGACCGAACGCGGCTGCGTCGTCAGAGTCTGCAAAAACTCTCTCTACGCGGAGTACGCCTTCAACGAGTTCGATCCCGAACGTCCGCGCGATACCTTCGATAGGCTCGTCTATGAACTCGACGCCCAGCTCGAAACTCTCGCCGCCGCCGGAGTCGAGCCCTACGCGACCGGGATCCTGCCCGACGAAAAGCTCGAGCTCTTCGTCGAAAAGCCCGCCGGGATCCTTCCCGAGGAAGCGGATATCTCCGCCCTCGTCGAGCGCTTGACCGCCATTTCGGACAAGGGTGTCTCTGAAGTCGAGGGCGCGCTCGACTGCGCCGTCAGCGGCACCTCGACACACATCTCGAAGATGTTCATTTCCCCCAACCGCTTCCTCAGACAGAGTTACGTCTACACCGAGGGCAACTACTTCATCTACGCTCCCGACGCCCGCGGCGAAATGAAGAGCGCCTACGAGGGAGTTTCCGGCTGCGGCGGGATCGAGATCCTCGACGGTCTCGCCGAAAAGATCCTCGACGCGCCGAAGGTGATGAAGGATCTGTTCGACGCCGGAAAGATCGTCCCCGGCGAATACGAGATCATCACCGACCCCGACGTTTCGGGACTGATCGCACACGAAGCGTTCGGTCACGGCGTCGAAATGGATATGTTCGTTAAACACAGGGCGCTCGGAGCCGAGTACATCGGCAAGCGCGTCGGCTCGGATCTTGTCACGATGCACGAGGGCGCGAAATGCTCCGAGAGCGTCACCGCGTTCGTGTTCGACGACGAGGGCACTCTCGCCGGAGACGTGACCGAGATCGATCACGGCATCCTGAAGGCGGGCATCTGCGACGCTCTCAGCGCGCTCCGCCTCGGAGTCTCGCCGACCGGGAACGGCAAGCGCGAGAACTACGCCCACAAGGTCTACACCCGCATGACCAACACCCTCTTCGATCCGGGCGACTCCACTCTGGACGAAATGATCGCTTCCGTCAAACACGGCTATCTGCTCAGCGGCTCGGAGAGCGGCATGGAGGACCCCAAGCACTGGGGCATCCAGTGCATCGCCTCCAGAGGCTATGAAATCGTCGACGGCAAGCTCACCGGAAAAGTCGTCGCCCCGATCGTCATGACCGGCTGCGTCCCCGATCTTCTCGGAAACGTCAGCATGGCGTCCGGCGGAGTCGGCGTGTTCGGCACCGGAGCCTGCGGCAAGGGACACAAGGAATGGGTCAAGGTCGCCGACGGCGGCCCCTATCTCAAAACGAAAGCGAGGCTGGGATGATGAATCAGAGCTTTGAAAAGATCACTGCGGCACTGAAAAAGTGCAAAGCCGACGCGTGGGAACTCATCGAGACCGCAACGAGCGGCTGGGAGTTTTACTTTATCCGCCGCCGTCTCGATCAGCACCGAGCGTCGGACGTCAGGACCTACACGGTGAAGGTATATAAATATATAGATGATAAAAAGTTTCTCGGCAGCGCCTCCGGCGTGATCTATCCGACCGCCGACGACGCCTCCGTCGAAAAGACGCTCTCGCGCCTGGTTTTGCGCGCGGCGCTCGTGAAAAACCCGGCTTACACCCTTGCGGACAAGCCTGTGACCGTCCCTCCGAAGACCGATCCCGTCGATCTGAAAAAGATCAGCGGCGATTTCATCGACGCCGTGCTTTCCGTCCCGGAGACCTCCGGCGAGGACGTCAACTCCTTTGAGATCTTCGTCAATTCCGTCACCCGTCACACCCTGAACTCCAACGGAGTGGAATACACCTGCGTCTATCCCTCTTCCACCCTCGAGCTCGTCGTCAACGCCAGAAACGGCTCCCACGAGATCGAGCTCTACCGCTATGCGACCTCCGGCTCCTGCGACAAGCGCCGCATCGCCCGCGACGTCGCCGACGCGATGCGCTTCGGCAGGGACAGACTGAAGGCCGAACCCACCCCGAACCTCAAGAAATTCGACGTCGTCTTCTCGACCTCCGATTCCGTCGAGATCTACGACTACTGCCTCAGCAGGCACAGCGCCGGCTTCAAGTTCAGAAAGATCAGCGACTGCGAGATCGGCTCGTCCGTCTGCGCCGCCGGCGACGGCGACCGCCTGACTCTCGAGGCTCTCACCGCTCTTCCCAATTCCTCTTTGGACTGCCCCGTCGACGAGGAAGGTTCGGTCGTCCGCGACAGATTCCTTATCCGCGACGGCGTCGCCGAGAATTTCTGGGGCTCCAGGCAGTTCTCGTGCTATCTCGGGCTTAAGGACAGCTCGATCGTCTCCAACGTCCGCGTCAGCGGAGGCAGGGATATGGCATCCGTCAGAAGCGGCGACTATCTGGAGGTCGTCGAGTTCTCGAGCTTCCAGGTCGATCCGATCGGCGGCGACATCGCCGGCGAGATCAGGCTCGGCTATCTGCACCGGGGCGGGGAAGTGAAGATCGTCACCGGCGGCTCGGTCTCCGGCTCTATGAGTGAGGCGGCTCCTACCATGAGATTCTCGGATAAGTGCGTTCAGTACGACGGTTTCGTCGTTCCCGCGGCAACGAGGCTCAAAAACCTGAGAGTCACCGGTGTGGTCGAAGACAGATAAGCTCAGTTTTTTATTTCATATCTAATTCATAAATAAAAAATATTGATATTTGTTTTTTTGAACAGCTTTCGTGGCGTGCCGGTTCTATGACCGGCGCCCGGGGGCTGTTTTTTGTTTTTCTGGATATTTCTGGGCGGTTTTTTGCGCATAAAAAAGCAAACCGTGGTAAAAAATCAGAAAACCGATTAGATTGGTCTCTTTGAGCGATAAACGATATACAACGCATAATTTAACCATTTTGATTATCCTATTATCCGTCGGAAAAATGGTAGAATACACAAAGGTGGTATTGAAAAAATGATGGAGAATTTTGTAGCACAGAGGATCACACAGCTTCGTTTGTTGAATAACATTTCCGAGTACAGCCTCAGTTATGCTTTGGGAAAATCCAAATCCTACATCGGAAACATAACTTCCGGGAAAAGTCTTCCGTCAATGCCAATGTTTTTCGCGCTCTGCGATTTTTTCGGCATCGAACAGGCGCAGTTTTTTGCACCTGAGTATGACGACGATGCAAAAAAACTTCTTATGAAATTCAATGAGCTTAACGATGAAGACAGACAGTTCGTTGCGAAATTGATCGAGACGCTTCTGAGCATGAAAAACTGCAGCAACAAAAACACAACCTGAAACTCTGGACGCTTTTGTTTCTTTTTTGGTCAAAAAATCCATAAGAGTCTTTTTTCTTTTGCATATACAGCGACTACATTCTATCCAGTCTATAAAGTAAAGCGTTGTTTTCTGACCCATCCGGGTCGGCTTCAAATTTTGTGGACCACGGCGATAGACCGTTGTTCAATATACATTTTTAAGGAGGAAAAACCACAATGAAGAAGCTATTCGCATTGCTTCTTGCCGCCGCAATGCTCATCGGTATCGTCGCCTGCACTCAGCCCGCGAAGACCGGTACCGCCGCGCAGACCGGCACGACCCCCGCTACCGGCGCGGCTCCCGCGTCCGGAAGCCAGTCCGCACAGACCAGCGAGCCTGCGCAGACTGAAGATGTCGGCGGTCCGATCGAGATCACGCTGACAAAAACTGAAACAACCACTACAAGGCCTACGACTCCTATCAGGGACGCAGGCGATCCCAACGCTCCTGCTGCGGATTCGTTCAGCGGCGAGGTTGACCTCAACCTCTACAATGACTGGTCCTGGGCTCTCTATAACGAGAACCTTGCCGAGAGCTACGACCTTTACAACAAGGCTGTCGCGGCTTCCAGCAACGCCGAGCGTTTCGTTCTGTTCGCTCTTTCCGAGGGCAAACTGATCGGCTCCGGTATGATGCTCCCGACCACCACCAACGGCGGTAACTACGCCATCGGCCGCGTCGCTCCCAGGACCGCCTCCACCGTCCTCTGGGGCGCCGACGAATACCGTCTCTACAAGACCATCGTCGTTGACAGCGACCTTCCGATCCTTCCCGCCGAGAGAGCGGAAATGATCGCGAAGTGGAACGAAGTCAAGGGCACCGGCACCTACGAACAGTGGGTCAAGGATTATCTGACCGGCAAGGGCTACACCCTCAAGGACAGCTACACCACCACTTTCGCCGAGGATCCTCAGACCTGGGACGCTCTGGCGACCTACAGACAGGCCGACACCGAGTATCTCGTCCACACCTTCGATCAGCTCCTCGAGTATGACATCGAAAACGAACAGCAGCCCGCTCTCGCTACCGGCTACGACGTTTCCGAAGACGGCAAGACCTACACCTTCCACATCCGTGAAGGCGTCAAGTGGGTCGACAGCCAGGGCAGAGAGATCGACGACGTCAAGGCTGACGACTGGGTCGCCGGATTCCAGCACCTCCTCGATTCCAAAGGAGGTCTCGAAGGCCTCGTTGCCGGAGACGCTTTCAGCATCGTCAACGCCAGAGAATATCTCGACGGCGAAGTCGAGTTCGACGAAGTCGGCGTGAAAGCTACTGACGACAGGACTCTCGTCTACACCCTCGAAGAGGCTTGCCCCTACTTCCTCTCCATTTTCGGCTACAACCCCTTCGCTCCTCTCTGCAGAAGCTACTATGCAAGCCAGGGCGGCAAGTTCGGCGATGAATTCGATTCCGAGGCCGAAGGCTACGTCTACGGCACCGGTCCCGACCACATCGCTTACTGCGGTCCGTATCTGGTCAGCAACTTCACCTCCAAGAACACCATCGTTTACACGGCTAACCCCTCTTACTGGAACAAGGACGCCGTCAATGCCAAGACCCTTACCTTCAAGTACAACGACGGCAGCGATTCCCTCACGGCCTACAACGACATGAAGAACAAGACCATCGACGCCTGCGGTCTCAACTCCGAGGCTCTTGAGCTTGCCAAGAGCGAGGGCTGGTTCGACCTGTATCACTACGTCACCGACACCGACGCCACCAGCTTCATCGGTTTCGTCAACATCAACCGTCAGGCTTATGCGAACGTTAACGACGCGACCGCCGCAAGGTCCACCCTTACGGTCGCCGAGGCTCTCGCAGCCAACGCCGCTCTCCAGAACGTCCACGTCCGCAGAGCTCTCCTTGCCTCCGTTGACAGAGCTTCCTACAACGCTCAGTCCGTCGGAGATGAACTCAAGCTCACCTCTCTGAGAAACAGCTACGTTCCCGGAAACTTCGTTACCATCGACGCTGACGTCACCGTTGATTTCTACGGCAAAGAGACCAAGACCTTCAAGGCCGGAACCTACTACGGCGAGATCATGCAGGCTATGCTTGACTTCGACGGAGTTCAGTTCAAGGTCTGGGATTCCGCTGCGTACACCGGCGACGGATACGACGGATTCTATGATCCCGCATACGCCAAGAGCGAGCTTGCCGCTGCTGCCGCGGACGGCATCACCGCGACTGCCGAGAACCCCATCAAGATCGAATGGCCCTACCGTTCCGATAATGCTATCAATGAGAAGAGCGCTCAGTCCATCAAGCAGAGCGTTGAGGCTTCGACCGACGGCGCGATCGAGATCGTCCTCGTCGACTGCGGAAACAGAGCCAACTACCTCTATGCCGCTTACTATCCCGACTACGGATATCAGATGAACGCTCAGTTCCAGGCTATGTCCGGTTGGGGTCCCGACTACGGCGATCCTCAGACTTATCTTGCCACCGTTCTTCCCGCCGTTGAAGGCGGCATGATCAAGGCCTGCGGTATCTTCTGATAAGCCTTAACAGCGATTCGGAAGACTTCTGATCTTTTGATCTGACGATGGGAGGATGTATGTACTAATGTGCATCCGTCCTCCCATCAATTCTTATTTCAGGGGCTCCCCGTCAAGCCGCAAGGCTTGATGGGGTTAAACTCAGGGGCTCCCCGTCAAGCCGCAAGGCTTGATGGGGTTAAACTCAGGGGCTCCCCGTCAAGCCGCAAGGCTTGATGGGGCGAGATTTATTCCAAATGATCCGGATGAGTTGATATTATGACAAAATACTTACTTCGCCGAATTCTTCACGGTCTTTTTTCCGTGGTCGTCATCGTTGCGATCGTTATGATCCTGATCTATTCGCTTATGGACAGGAAGCTGATCTTTGCGACGGATTCCAGATGGACAAAAGCGACGGGCAACGACAAAAAGACTTATGAGCTCGAACAGTGGGAAAAATACGGATACCTCGATTATGTCACTTATGGCGACTGGGTCGGGGAACTTATTAGTTCCGGCGAGCTTTCACCCGAGTCCCGCAAACAAGTTGCCCAGATCGGTAAGACCCAGAATGATGACAAAGACACAGCTAAGACCTATATAGAGCGTTTCCGCAAGGAATATGAGGCCAAGGGCTACACCGTCGTTCGCCTCGACGCTCAGGTCGTCGGCAAGAAGGTCGTCAGCAAGGCGGCTTATTTTGCCTACAAGGATTATTCTCTTATTCACCGTCTCTGGACCTATTTCTCCGGGATCGTTTCGGTCGACAACGTCCACAACGCTGAAGAAGTCCGGGGCGACAGGGGGATCTCCTTCACACTTCACGATCCCGCGTACGCCGAGGGCACCTTTGCTCCCGCTCTGATCGGGAACGGGACGACCCATAAATATCTCTTGTATACCGACGGGAATTTCCCGTTCGTCCACCAGAATCTCGTTTCTTTGAATCTCGGAAAATCCTATTCCGTAAACCGGAATATTGAAATAACCCGGACCATGACACAGGCTCAGGGTTCAAAAACCAACACTCTCGTTATTTATCCCACGGGATATCAGGAGGAGTCCGCTGACGACATCCATTCCCTTACCTATGAGCAGCCCGACCCCAGCAGCCCGGAAAACACCTTCACGAAAACGCGCTACGTCGACGGTTACACGAAGGTGGACACCTTCAAGAACGGCTTCAGCAAAATGGGCTATTCGTTCGTCATCGGCATCATCTCCGTCATTCTGACCTATCTTATCGGCGCCCCGATCGCGATATGGATGGCTCAGAAGAAGGACAAGCTCGTCGACCAGATCGGCTCGGTCTACGTCGTGTTCATCACCGCGATGCCCTCTCTTGCGTATATCTTCATCGTCAAGGCGATCGGCAACGCGACCGGCATACCGACGACCTTCGATATGGAGCACCCATCCTGGATAATGTACGTCCTGCCGATCATTTCGCTGTCTCTCAGACCTATCGCTTCGATGATGCGCTGGCTGAGAAGATATATGGTCGACCAGCAGAACGCCGATTACGTCAAGTTCGCGCGCTCGACCGGCGCTTCCGAAGGCGAGATCTTCCGCAAGCACATCCTCAAGAACGCCGCGATCCCGATCGTCCACGGGATCCCCGGCGCCATCCTGTTCTCGATGGTCGGCGCCCTGATCACCGAACGCGTCTACGTTGTTCCCGGCGTAGGCGGTATGCTGATCGAGGCGATCGACAAGTACGATAACGGGGTCATCGTCGGAGTAACGCTCTTCTACGCGGTCCTCAGCATCGTTTCGCTGATCATCGGCGACATCCTCATGAGCGTCGTCGATCCGCGGATCAACTTCACGTCGAAAGCGAGGTGAGCAGTATGAGCAGTATGGAACAAAAACAGCAGGCCGCAGTCGATCTTTCAGAACTGGGTCTTTCCGACGAGGAGCTTTTCAGTCACGTGGATCATTCGGATCTCGAGTCCGAAAGGATCACGGCTCCGCGCTATTCCTACTGGCGCAGCGTTTTCAGGGTCTTTTTCAAGAAAAAGCTGAACATCATAATGCTCGCCATCCTCGCGCTCCTTTTCATTTTCACCTACGTCTATCCGCTTATTTTCCCGTATGACCGCTTCGCCAATCTGATGGACGGAAGCGCCAAGCACCTGACCCCCGCCAAAGCCTTTGAGAAATTCGGCGCCAGCATCCATTACATCCTCGGCGCCGGAGCCGCCGGCGAACCCACGTTCGACGCCATCTGGTACGGCGCGCGGATCTCCGTCTCTCTGGCGTTCCTCGTCGCGCTGATCAATATGACCATCGGCATTCTCGTCGGCGCGATCTGGGGCTTCTCCAAGAAGGTCGATCTGGTCATGACCGAGGTCTACAACATCGTCGGCAACGTGCCCTACGAGCTTCTGATCGCTGTGCTCGTGTTCATCTTCCGTCCGAGCTTCTGGACGATGGTCTTCGCTCTGACGATCACCGGCTGGCTCGCCGTCGCCTATTTCATCCGCACGCAGGTCATCATCATCCGCGACAGGGAATACAACATGGCTTCCCGCTGTCTCGGCACGCCGATCACAAGGATCGCCACCAAGAACATTCTGCCGTTCATGACCAGCGTCATCGTCACCTACGCCGCTCTCGAGATCCCCGCTTACATAGGGATGGAGGTCTTCCTTTCCTATATCGGAATGGGCATTGCCGAGATGACCCTCGGCAGAATGATCTCCGAAGCGCAGAGCGCCATGCTCACCCCGGGCTGGGGCTTCGAGTTCTGGAGCCCGGTCGCGATCTCGGCTGTCATCTCCATCGTGCTCTTCGTGGTCGGTCAGAACCTCGGCGACGCGTCCGATCCGAGGACGCATATGTAAGGAGGGCTGACTATGACTGAATCCGCCGAAAAAAAGATCCTGCTCTCAGCAAAGGACGTCGAGGTCAAGTTCAAGGTCCGCGGAAGGATCCTGACCGCCATCAGAGGCATATCCCTCGACATCTACGAAAACGAGTCCATCGCCATCGTCGGCGAATCGGGCTCCGGCAAATCCGTTTTTACAAAGACCTTCGCCGGGATGCTCGATCAGAACGGCTTCATTTCCAACGGTTCCATCGTCTTTGACGACAGAGAGCTCGCAGACACCAAGGTCGCGGTCGGCTTTCTCGGAAAAGCGATCATCTCTTTGACCCATAAGCGCCTCAATTCCTATTCGCGCCGTGAAAAGGGCGCCGATATCTACAAGCACATCCTCGAGGTCGAAAAAGCTGAGGAGATCAGAAGGACTCTCTCCGAGGAGGAGCAGAAGAAGATCGACGAAAAGCTCGACGATCTGAAATTCCGGATGACCGAGGCGTCGAACCTCTGCCAGACCTTCGACAGAAAGACCGAGCAGGATAAGATCGAACAGACCAAAACGAAGATCAAAAAATACGCGCTTGAGATCAAAAACGTTGAAAAGCAGAGAAAAGATCTCATCACGGCGCACCGCGCCTCGGCTCTCGCCGATACCGAGCGCCTCGGCGCCTACAAAACGAAGATCGCCTCTCTGAAGGCGGATTACGCCGCCGCGATCGGAGGCGAGGTCTCCGATGAGATCAAAAAGCGCAACCGGCTTATCGCCAAGGAAATATATCTTTCCGTCGGACGTTACAGCCTGTTCAAGAGGATAAAGTCCATAAACTCTCTCACCCGCGCGTTCAAAAAAGCCATCATCTTCGGCGAAGACGTTTCCAAAGGCGAAGTGAGGGATCAGGTCTTTTCAAACATCGTTCTCAGGGTCAACTTCACGGACGAGTATAAGAACGAAAAAAAGCAGGACGTCCTCCACGGCAGCTGCGTTCTCGATCTGGCAAAGATCAAGTATCCCGCCGACTGGCTCCAGATCCGCGGAAGCAGGATCGCCACGGTCTTCCAGGACCCCATGACGAGCCTCAACCCGATCATCACCATCGGCAAACAGCTCACCTCCACCATCATCAAGCATCAGAAATGCTCCGAGACTCAGGCGAGGGAAAAAGCGCTGAAGATCATGCAGCAGGTCGGCATCCCGAACGCCGACAAGCGATTCGACGACTTTCCCTTCCAGTATTCGGGCGGTATGAGGCAGAGGATCGTCATCGCGATCGCGCTCTCCTGCCGTCCCAAGATCCTGATCTGCGACGAACCGACCACCGCTCTCGACGTCACGATCCAGGCGCAGATCCTCGATCTTATCAAGAGGCTCCAGAAGGAATACGGCTACACAATCGTGTTCATCACTCACGACCTCGGCGTCGTCGCCAACGTCGCCGACCGCGTCGCCGTGCTCTACGCCGGTCAGCTCGTCGAGCTCGGCAAGGTCGAGGAGGTCTTCTACGATCCTCGTCACCCCTACACCTGGGCGCTTCTGAGTTCGCTTCCCCAGCTCGCCGAAAAGAACGTCAAGCTCTATTCGATCACCGGCACGCCGCCGTCACTTTACAACAAGATCCCCGCCGACGCCTTCGCCCCGAGAAATCCCTACTGCCTCAAGGTCGACACCCTCGTTGAGCCTCCGATGTTCAAGGTCACCGACACTCATTATGCGAAGACCTGGCTGCTCGACAGCAGAGCTCCGAAGTATGAGAAGCCGGAGGCGATCCGCGACATCCACGAAAAGCTCATGAAGACTTTCAACATTTGAGGAGGGTGAGTTTAGATGTCTAAAAATGAAAACAAAACCGCCTTCCGTTTTCCCGAGCACGGTCCCGTCGATGAAAACGGCAGGGAAAAGCTCTTAGAGGTCAAAAACGTCGACATTACCTTCGGTAAGGGCCCCGACGCCGTCCGCGCCGTCAAGAACGCGAGCTTCGATATCTACAAGGGCGAGACCTTCTCACTCGTCGGTGAATCCGGCTCCGGCAAGACCACGGTCGGCAGAGCCGTCATCCGCGTCAATCCCTGCGCCGCCGGAGCAATCCTCTACCAGGGCGTGCGCATTGCCGGCAAGATCCCTCATGCGCTTGACAGAGAGGTCATCCGTCACTTTCAGATGGTCTTCCAGGATCCCGCCGCTTCCCTGAACGAGCGCGCCACGGTCGACTACATCATTTCCGAGGGTCTTTACAACTTCCACCTCTTCGAGAACGGGGCGGACAGAGTAGCCAAGGTCGAGGAAATGATCAAGGCTGTCGGTCTGCTTCCCGAGCACCTCACCCGCTATCCGCACGAGTTTTCCGGCGGTCAGCGCCAGAGGATCGGTCTAGCGAGAGCCATGGTCATGGAGCCGGAGCTCGTCATCGCCGACGAGCCGATCTCCGCTCTCGACGTCTCGATCAGAGCGCAGGTCCTGAACCTTCTCAAGAAGTTCCAGGAGGAGAGGAACGTTTCGTACCTCTTCATCGCGCACGACCTTTCCATCGTCCGCTACATCTCCGACAGGATCGCCGTCATCTACAAGGGCGACATCGTCGAGATTGCAAAGACCGAGGAGCTTTTCGACTTCCCGCTCCATCCGTACACCCGTTCCCTCAT
>JAFTEP010000210.1 GCA_017453605.1 Clostridia bacterium | reverse complement strand
CTCGCCAAAGAGGGCGTCAACGTGACGGCCACCGGCATCTACACGACGATGCAGGGCGTCCTCGCCGTCCTCGCGGGCGCCAAATATATCGCCATCTACTACAACCGCATGGAGGACAACTGTACCGACGCGGACCGCGTCATCGAGCAGATCCGCTCCTTCATCGACGAGTCAGGCTCGTCCGCGAAGATCCTCGCCGCAAGCTTCAAAAACGTCGCGGAGATCGTCTCCGCTTTCGCCAGCGGCGCGCACAGCGCGACTGTCAGCTACTCGCTGATAAAGAAGGCGCTCTCGCTGCCGAGCATCGACTCAGCGGTCGACGTTTTCCGCCGCGACTTCGAGGAGATCCACGGCGAAGGCCAGACGATGGCGACGATCCTGAAAAAAGACTGATATCGACAAAAAGACCTCTTTTGCCCGTGCAAAAGAGGTCCTTGCTTTTTTGAGCCCTGTCGTGTATAATGATCTCAAAGATACGGAAAGGAAAAGAGACCGATGACTAAGAATGCAGTTACCGACTGAACGAATATAGGCGCGCGAATCAAAGAAAGAGGTACGTCCTCTTTTGTTTTGCCGCGCCGTAACGAGTAACTTTCGGATAGTGGAGACCGCGGGACGCAGCCACAACGGGAGCTGCTTTGCCGCGGTATTTTTGCGCCCGGCCCCGTCGGGCGGAACAAACAAAACGACAATCAAGGAGAATTACCGATATGCAAATCAAACTCATACCCGTGGACGACTCCAACAGAGACGCCGTTCTGGCTCTCTCCGTACGCGAGGATCAGCCCTTCGTCGCACCGAACGACGTCTCTCTGGATCAGGCGGACGAGGCGAACGCAGAAAACCCCGGCTCGGCGCGCCCGTTTGCGATCTGCGCCGACGGCAGACCGGTCGGCTTCTGCATGTTCGCGGTTAACCCGGAAGACGACGAAGACGACAGGTACTACCTCTGGCGCTTCATGATCGATAAGAACGAACAGGGAAAAGGGTACGGTCAGGCGGCTCTCGAACTGATCGTCCGCTATTTCAGAGAACTCGGAGCGGACCGGATCCTTCTGTCCACGGAACCGGAAAACGAGCGCGGTCTTCACCTGTATCACAAGGCGGGTTTCAGAGATACCGGCTGCATCAGCGACGGCGAGGCCGTCCTGAGACTGTGGCTGACGAAGAAAACGAAAAAGGAGCGGGACACGTTTTTGTGGTTCGGCGTCAACGTAAAGGACAGCCTGCGGATCGCGGATAAAAACGGATACGGCGTCAGCGCCGCGATCTCGAACGGAGAGGATCTGCAGACGTACTGCGCCGGAAGCGGCAGATACGGCAGCGACTTCCCCGTGAACCCGAATATGCTCTTGCAGGCGGGATCCGTCAGCAAGCCCGCGTTCGCCCTGACTCTGCTCAGGTACGCCGACAAGGGGAAAATCGATCTCGACGCCGATATATCGGGCGTCGTGCCGGAATACGCGAAGATACTGGTATCGTTTTCCGCGCTGCTGTCTCACACGGCGGGATACAACCTCCACGGCTTCCCGGGATACAGAGCGGATCGCGAGCCCCTCTCGCTCGAGGACGTTCTGAACGGGAAGGGGATCACGCCGAAGCTGCGCAGGATCCGCCCTTACGGGAAACAGTTTATGTATTCAGGCGGCGGGACCACCCTTGCGGAACTCGCCTTCACCCGCATGACGGGCGAGACGCTGCGCGACGCTTTCAGCAAAGAGGTCGCGGAGCCGCTGGAACTGTCCCGAACGGGATTTTTCCAGCCCCTTGACGAAGAACTCGTCGGGAACGCCGCGTTCGGCGGCAAACTCGGAGAAAAGGAAGATCCGGCTCACGGATATCACTATTACCCCGAACGTGCCGCGGCGGGCCTCTGGACCACGCCGACGGAGCTTTGCAAAATCGGGATCGCCCTCTCGCGCAGCTACCGCAAAGGTGGACTCCTCAAAAAAGAGACCGCAAGGCGGATGCTGACGCCGGTAATGGATAATTACGGCCTCTGCATTTGCAATTATCGCGGCGACGTGGGGTATCACGACGGATGGAACGAGGGCTTCCTGACCGAGTGGATGTTCTCCCTGCGCCGCGATCTGTGCGTGACGAGCATGATCAACCGGACGACGGAAGAACTCGCCTTTAAAAATTATGAGGTCGCGCTCGGGTTGTTCCAGAACGCGGAGGAGGAGATCGCCGAAGACGGCGGCGTGAAAGTCCCGAAAAAGATCTGCGGAAAATACGAACAGAACGTCGCGGATTTCCGTCTTGAGGAGATCTTTATGAAAGACGGAGACCTGTACGCCCGGATCCTCGGCGAGGACGGCGAGTTTGTCAGCGAGCTTTATCCCATCGGGAAGAACACGTTCGGCAGAAAAGGCGGTTTTGCAAAGATAACCTTCGGCGACGGCTTCCTCACCGTCGATGGGATCAAGTGTAAAAAACTGTAACTCTGCAGATCCGATCTGTCCGCAAAAAAGTGTTGACAACGATATGCCGCCGTGATAGAATATAACGGCGGCGAAAAGGGCCATTAGCTCAGTTGGTTAGAGCATCCGGCTCATAACCGGACGGTCCGGGGTTCGAGTCCCTGATGGCCCACACAAAAAAGCAAGCACCCGAT
>JAFTEP010000209.1 GCA_017453605.1 Clostridia bacterium | reverse complement strand
ATCTGGTTGCCGTAGGACGAATAACCCGCCGCCGCCGAGGTGACGATCTTTCTCTGAGGCAGTTTGCCGGGGATCGTCTTGTCGATCGGCGTCAGAGGATCGGCCGCGCCGGTAAGGCGCATCGCGGCGTAGACGTAGGCCCTGCCGGAGAGCGGATCGCGGATCGCGCCGCCGATGCAGGTCGCCGCGCCGCCGAAGGGCTCGATCTCGGTGGGGTGGTTGTGGGTCTCGTTCTTGAACAGAAGGAGCCACTTTTCTTTTTTGCCGTCCAGAGTCACGTCGATCTTCACCGTGCAGGCGTTGATCTCCTCCGATTCGTCGAGCTTGTCGAGAAGCCCTTTCTTTTTCAGATCCCTGACCGCGAGCGTGGCGAGGTCCATGAGGCAGACGGGCTTTTTGTCCCTTCCGAGTCTTTTTCTCGTGTCGAGATAGTCTTTATATGTCTTTTCGATGAGCGCGTCTTCGAATTCGGCGCCGTCGATCTGTGTGAGGAAGGTCGTGTGGCGGCAGTGATCCGACCAGTAGGTGTCGATCACGCGGATCTCGGTGAGAGTGGGGTCTCTGGATTCTTTTATGAAGTAGTCGCGGCAGAATCTCAGATCGTCGGCGTCCATCGCAAGGGAGTATTCTTTGATGAAGGCGTCTATCCCGGCGTCGTCGAGCAAGCAAAATCCGGAGAGGATCTTCACGTCCGCCGGGATCTCGTAGTCGGTCTTGAGCGTTTGGGGTTTTTCGAGCGACGCCTCGCGGGCTTCTATCGGGTTGATGACGTACTTTTTAATTTTGCCGACGTCCTCGTCCGAGAGCTTTCCGTAGAGCGCGTAGACTTTCGCCGTCTTCACGGTGGGTCTCGCGGCGCGGGAAATGATCTGGATGCACTGCGCGGCGCTGTCGGCGCGCTGGTCGAACTGCCCCGGCAGATACTCGACGGCGAAGACCGCCGCTCCGACGAGATCGGGATCTTCCCATACGTCGTCGACCTGCGGCTCGCTGAACACGTTCGTGACGGCGCAGGAGAAAAGCTCGTCCGAGATATCCTGCACGTCGTAGCGGTTGAGGATCCGCACGTCTTCCAGGGCGGTTATCCCGAGCAGGTTCACCGCGTCCGACATAAGGGCGCGCGCTTCCTGCGCGAGAGGCTTTTTCTTTTCGACAAATACTCTGTAGACCATCAGTTCTGCTCCTTGGCTTCGAGAGCCCTCTTTCCAATGTCTTTTCTCATATAGGCGTTTTCAAAGGCGATCGCAGAGGCGTCGGAATACGCCGAAGTTATCGCATCTTTGAGCGTCGGCGCGGTGCGCGTCACTCCGAGCACTCTTCCGCCGGAGCTGACGAGTTTATCTTCTTTCAGGGCGGCTCCGGCGACGTAGACGTGATCTCTCACGCTCTCGGGGATCGTGATCTCAAAGCCCTTATCGTACTTTTCGGGGTATCCCTTCGAGGCGACGACCACGCAGCAGGCGTGCTGATCTGAAAATTCGACTCTTATCTCAGAAAGTCTTTCTTCTCTGACGGCGAGCATTATTTCGAGAAGGTCGCTCATCAGAAGCGGCAGGACGACCTGCGTCTCCGGGTCGCCGAAGCGGCAGTTGTATTCTATGACCTTCGGTCCCGAGGGGGTGATCATCAGCCCGAAATACAGACAGCCTTTGAAGGGTCTTCCCTCGGCGTTCATCGCGTCAAGCGTGGGCAGAAAGATCTCTTTCATGCAGCGCTCCGCGGCATCTGCGGTGTAGAACGGGTTGGGCGCCACTGTGCCCATTCCGCCGGTGTTGAGCCCTCTGTCGCCGTCGAGCGCCCTCTTGTGATCCATGCTCGAGACCATCGGGACGACGGTCTTCGAGTCGGTGAACGCCAGCACGCTGACCTCGGGCCCGGTCAGAAACTCTTCTATCACGATCCTGTCGCCGCTCGCGCCGAACTTTTTGTCGCGCATGATCGTCTTCACGGCATCCCGCGCTTCTTGGCGCGTGGAGGCGATGATGACGCCCTTTCCGAGCGCGAGCCCGTCCGCCTTGACGACCGTCGGCAGGGGACAGGTCTCAAGGTAAACAAGCGCCGACTCTTCGCTGTCGAAGGTCTCGAACGCGGCGGTGGGTATGGAGTATTTTTTCATCAGGTTCTTTGAAAAGACCTTGCTCCCCTCGATGATCGCCGCCTTTTTGTCCGGGCCGAAGCATTTCACGCCGCGCTCTTCCAGCGCGTCCACCGCTCCGAGAACGAGCGGATCGTCCGGCGCGACGACGGCGAAATCTATTTTGTTTTTGACGGCAAAATCCGTGATCGCTTCTATATCCGTCGCCTTGATATCCACGCAGACCGCGTCGTTTGCGATGCCTCCGTTGCCGGGCAGGGCGTAGATAACTTCGGCTTTCGGGCTCTTTTTGAGCGCCTTGATTATCGCGTGTTCGCGGCCGCCGCCGCCCACGACCATTATCTTCATGTTTTTGTCCTCTTGAAAAAAGTAAGTATATCAGTGGTGGAAAAGCCTGATCCCGGTGAACGCCATCGCCATGCCGTACTTGTCGCAGCAGGCTATCACCGCGTCGTCCCTGATCGAGCCGCCGGGCTGAGCGACGTACTTCACGCCGCTTTTTTTGGCGCGATCGATGTTGTCGGAGAAGGGGAAGAACGCGTCGGAGCCGAGGGAGACGCCGTCGCGGCCCGCGAGCCACAGAGCCTTGTCCTCGTCGGTCAGAGGATCGGGGCGCACCGAGAAGTACTTCTGCCAGATCCCGTCGGCGCAGACGTCCTCTTCGTTCTTGTTGATGTATCCGTCGATAACGTTGTCCCTGTCGGGGCGGGAGAGATCGGGGGCAAAGGGCAGGGAGAGCACCTTTTCGTGCTGTCTCAAAAACCAGGTGTCGGCCTTGGATCCTGCGAGCCTCGTGCAGTGGATCCTCGACTGCTGGCCCGCGCCGACGCCGATCGCCTGGCCGTCGAACGCGAAGCAGACGGAGTTGGACTGGGTGTATTTGAGGGTTATGAGAGATATGATACGATCCCTGACGGCGCTTTCGGGCAGGGTCTTGTTCTGAGTGACGATGTTGTTTAAGATATCCGGCGTTATCTCGACTTCGTTCCTGCCCTGGGAGAAGGTCACGCCGAAGACCTGTTTTGTCTCGGTGGGTTCGGGGACGTAGGACGCGTCGATCCTGACGATGTTGTAGCCGCCCTTTCTCTTGGTCTTCAGTACTTCTAACGCGTCGGGAGCGTAGCCGGGGGCGATGACGCCGTCGGAGACCTCGCGCTTGATTAAAAGCGCGGTGGAGAGATCGCACTCGTCGCTGAGCGCGACCCAGTCGCCGAAGGAGCACATCCTGTCGGTGCCGCGTGCTCTCGCGTAGGCGCAGGCCAAAGGAGAGAGCGAGTCGTTTTCAACGAAGCACGCCTTTTTCAACGCGTCTCCGAGCGGCAGACCGACCGCCGCCGAGGTGGGACTGACGTGCTTGAAGCTCGCCGCGCAGGGGAGCCCGGTCGCCTTTTTCAGCTCCTTGACGAGCTGCCAGGAGTTGAAGGCGTCGAGAAAGTTGATGTATCCGGGTCTGCCGTTGAGGATCTCGATCGGGAGGTCTTTGCCGTCGTTCATATAGATGAGCGCGGGCTTCTGATTGGGGTTGCAGCCGTATTTGAGTTCGAACTGTTTCATTTTCTTTTCCTCTTCTTTCACGTATATCTCAGCGGTTTTTGTTGATGACGAACTGTTTTGCCTCGCCCGTTTCGAGCGAGATCTCTCTTGTCATGAGGCTGACCTTGTTGTCTTTGTCGAGGCTCTGCCATACGCTCTCGCAGAGCTCCTCGGCTCCGTCCGGCATGAAGACCGGCTCCGGCTCGCCGAAAAACGGGGGGATCGGATTCCCGTCGGTGACGTAGGTGTGAAGAACATGTCCGAGACCGGCGACGGGAGAATATTCAAAGAAAAATCTGTTGCAGCCGCTTCCCTCGGCGTCGGAGGATTTGAGGATCGCCATTTTGTAGGAGAAGTCTTTTTTAACGTCAAGGACGGCGCTGATGCGCGGCGTGAAGTTGGGGGAGTCCGGCTCGAATGCGCGGGTCCTGAGAGCGTCCTCGAAGGATCTGCCGTTTTTGAGGGCTTCGAAGACGGTGTCGGTCTGGTCGCCGTTGGTGACGATCTCGACGCCGGGAAGAGAAAGATAGGCGTTGTAGATGATGAGAGAGGGATCCGAAACGAGCGATTCGTCGAAGGCGCGGGTGCGCATCCCGCCCTCGAAGGTCTCGAAAACGCGGTTGCGGCTGTTGACGCTGCGCCCCATGATGAAATACGCCCAGAGAGCCTTTTTGCCGTCGGCGCTGAGTCCCGCGACGATGCCGCGGCCGGGATAGGAATTCGATTTCAGAAGTTTTTTCAGTTCGAACATTTTTATATTTCCTCCGATCTTTTTTTCAGTTTTCTTTTTCGATTTTTTCTGCGGCGATCTGCAGGGCCTTCGGAAGGATCTTCCATTCGGCGAGCTTCATCACGCGCTTCTGGAGCGCCTTCGGAGTTATGCCCTCGGGGACCGTCACCGCCTTCTGGACGATGATCTCCCCGCCGTCGGGGATCTCGTTGACGTAGTGGACGGTCGCGCCGGTCACCTTCACGCCCTTTTCAAGCGCCGCCTCGTGGACCTTGAGTCCCCAGAAGCCCTCGCCGCAGAACGAGGGGATAAGCGACGGGTGCACGTTGATGATGCGCCTGGGCCACTTGTCGGTGAAGTCTTTTGAGAGGATGCACAAAAATCCCGCGAGGACGATCAGCTTTATCCCGTGTTTTGCGAGGACGCGGGAGAGTTCCGCTTCAAATCTTTCCCTGCCGAGCTCTTTTTTGTTGATCACAATAGACCTGATCCCGGCGGCTTTGGCGCGCTCGAGGGCGAAGATCCCGGGTCTGTCGGCGACGACGAGCGCAAGATCCGCGCTCGTGAGAGCCCCGCTGTTTCGGGAGTCTATCAGCGCCTGGAGGTTCGTCCCGCCTCCCGATACGAGAACGGCGGTCGGGATCATTTCAGCACCGCCTTGTCTTCGCTTTCGGCGATCTCGCCGAGGATATACGCGTCGGCGCCGTTTGCTTTCAGGATCGAGAGCGCCCTGTCGGCGTCGGTCTTTCTGACGACGACTGTCATACCGACCCCCATATTGAAAGTATTGAACATATCGCGCCTTGAAATTTTACCGGCTTTTTCGATGAGAGCGAATATCGGGGGTGTTTTCACCGCGCGTTCTTCGATCACTGCGCCGAGCCCGTCCGGGATCGAGCGCGGGATGTTCTCGTAGAAGCCGCCGCCCGTTATGTGGGATATGCCGAAGACCCCGACCTCTTCGAGGAGGGCGAGGATCGGCCTGACGTAGATCGCGGTAGGGGTCAGGAGAGTTTCGCCGAGGCTTTTGCCGCCGAGCTCCGCGACGGGTCTTGTTATATCGTTCGTCCCGACGCCGAAGACCTTTCTCACCAGAGAAAAGCCGTTTGAATGGACGCCGGTCGAGGGCATGGCGATCAGCACGTCGCCCGCTTTCATTTTGGTTTTGTCTACGATCTTCTCTTTGTCGACGATGCCGACGGCAAAGCCCGCCAGATCGTATTCGTTTTCGGGATAGAAGCCCGGCATCTCGGCGGTCTCGCCGCCGATCAGCGCCGCGTCCGACCGGACGCAGCCGTCGCAGACGCCCTTGACGATCTGTTCGATCCTCTCCGGCACGTTCTTGCCGCAGGCGATGTAGTCGAGAAAGAACAGAGGCTTCGCTCCGCAGCAGATGACGTCGTTGACGCACATCGCCACGCAGTCGATCCCGACGGTGTCGTGTTTGTCGAGGATGAACGCGAGTTTCAGCTTGGTCCCGACTCCGTCGGTGCCGCTGACAAGAACGGGTTGGCTCATTCCGGTCGGGAGTTTAAAAAGTCCTCCGAAGCCGCCGACGTCGGAAAACACACCCGGCGTGACGGTGCGGGCGATGTGTTTTTTCATCAGCTCCACGGCTTTGTAGCCCGCGGTGATGTCTACGCCCGCCTCGGCGTAGCTCAAAGATCTCGAATCGCTCACTTTTCTTGTTCCTTTCAGTTATTCTTTTCCGTTCCAGCAGTAGGTGCAGAGTTTACATTCGTCGATCCCGATCGCCTTCACGACGCCCTCGAGCGACTGGAAGTCGAGCGAGGCGAAGTGGAGCTTGTCGCAGATCGTCTTTCTCAGTTTCTTTCCCCTCTCGGTGCTCCCGTCGGCGTACTCCTCGAGGTATTTGAAGCCCTCCTCGCCCTCGAGCTCCATTATCACCCTTCTGGCGATCAGGTCCATATCGGAGGTCGAACGGGAGAAGTTGAGGTACTTGCAGCCGTACATGATCGGCGGGCAGGCGGAGCGCATGTGGACCTTCTCGGCTCCGTTCTCGTATAAGAACTCGACGGTCTCTCTGAGCTGAGTGCCGCGGACGATCGAATCGTCGACGAACAGGAGGTTTTTGTCCTTTATCAGCTCGTGGACCGGGACCAGCTTCATTTTGGCGACTCTGTCGCGGTCCTTCTGGGACGGCGGCATGAAGCTCCTCGGCCAGGTCGGCGTGTACTTGATGAACGCCCTCGCGAAGGGGACGTGGGAGGAGTTGGAATAGCCTATGGCATGGGGAGTGCCGGAATCGGGGACTCCGCAGATGTAGTCGGGTTTTTCAATTTCCAGGAACTTGCTGTCGTTTTCCGCCATGATCTCGCCGTTCTTGTATCTCATCGTCTCGACGTTCACGCCCTCGTATGACGAGGTGGGATAGCCGTAGTAAGACCACAGAAAAGCGCAGATGCGCATTTGATCTCCGGCGGGAGCGAGTGTTCTGAAGCCGTCCGCCGTGATCTCGACGATCTCGCCGGGACCGAGCTCGCCCGCGTCGTCGTAGCCGAGCTTTTTATACGCGAAGGACTCGAAGCTCACGCAGCTGCCGTTTGAGTTTTTCCCGATCAGCACGGGAAGCCTGCCGAGCCTGTCCCTCGCGGCGATGATAGTGCCGTTTTCGGTGAGGATCAGAAGCGAAAGCGTTCCCTCGACCTGCTCCTGGGCGAACTTTATGCCGCTCACGAAGTCCTTTTTCATGTCTATCAGCGCCGCCGCGAGCTCCGTCGAGTTTACGTCGCCGCCGGTCATCGCGTCGAAATGTCCGCCGCAGGACGCGAAATATTTTCTCAGAAGCTCTTTCTGGTTGTTTATCACCCCTATGGTCGTTATCGCGTAGGCTCCGAGAGCGGAGCGGATGAGAAGCGGCTGGGGATCGGTGTCGCTGATGCAGCCGATCGCGCTCGTCCCGCGCATTTCGGAGAAAATGTTCTCGAATTTCGTCCTGAACGGAGAGTTCTGGATGTTGTGGATGACTCTCTGCAGTCCGATCTCTTTATCGTAAGCGGCAAGACCGCCCCTGCGCGTTCCGAGATGTGAATGGTAGTCGACGCCGAAGAAGACGTCGCTCAGGCAGTCGGTCTTCCCGACCGCGCCGAAAAATCCGCCCATAGATCTGCCTTTTCCTTTCGTTTTGCCTGAATGAGTGTTAGTTTACGGGAGTTTTGAAGCTATCGCGCCGTCCGAGGCGAGAACTTTATTCTTTGCGGCTTCTTTTCTCTTTTCGAGAGCCTCGTAGAGCTTTTCGTCGCCGATTGCAAGGATCTGCGCCGCGAGCAGCGCCGCGTTCGCGCCGCCTCCGAGCGCCACGGTCGCCACGGGGACGCCGCTGGGCATCTGAACGGTGGCAAGAAGCGCGTCGAGCCCGTCGAGCGCGCCTCCGCGGCAGGGGATCCCGATCACGGGCAGGCTCGTCTGAGCCGCCGCCGCTCCGGCGAGGTGCGCCGCCATTCCCGCCGCGCAGATGATGACGCCGAAGCCTTCTTCTTTTGCCGAGGCGAAAAACTCCGCCGCCTCACGCGGGGTGCGGTGCGCCGAGAAGACGTGCGCTTCATAGGGGAGAGAAAGATCTTTCAGGACCTCCGCTGCTTTATTCATCACGGGCAGATCGCTTTCACTGCCCATAACAAGAGCGATCTTTTTCATTTATAGATTCTCCTTGATTCAAGACGCGGCGGGAGCCGGGCCGCGGCGATTTTTCACTTCCGGGAAAGCCGACGCCGTGAGTTGAGCCGGAAAACGAAAATGGGCGCACTTGCTCATATAAAGCAAGGCGCCCAGACGGTCGGCATCAAAACGGCTCAGCCGTTCTCCCTGTTCCTTCGCGGTGCTCCGCTCATCCGTCAGTCGCAGGGATCGTATAGATATTTTACCATTGCCGGGGCGCTTATGTCAAGACAAAAAACGGCTATTTTGCGCTCAAAATCTTTTCTTTCCGGACAAACTTTTTCGCGCCGGGAGACCCGGCTTACTTTATGCTTACGCCCTTTTCTTTCTGGATGACGTCGTGCGCGCCGCCCTCGACGATGCTCGTCGCGCTGACAAGAGTCAGCTTCGCTTTCTTCTGCAGCTCGGGGATCGAGAGCGCTCCGCAGTTGCACATCGTGCTCCTGACCTTGCTCAGAGAGAGCGCCACGTTGTCTTTAAGGCTTCCGGCGTAGGGAACGTAGGAATCGACTCCTTCCTCGAACGAGAGCTTCATCGCTCCTCCGAGATCGTATCTCTGCCAGTTCCTCGCCCTGTT
>JAFTEP010000208.1 GCA_017453605.1 Clostridia bacterium | reverse complement strand
GGATTTGCGGGGATCTTCAATCCGGGGTCCCCGCTAATCCGCAAGGATTTGCGGGGATCTTCAATCCGGGGTCCCCGCTAATCCGCAAGGATTTGCGGGGATTTTCAATCCGGGGTCCCCACAAATCCGCAAGGATTTGCGGGGATTTTCAATCCGGGGTCCCCACAAATCCGCAAGGATTTGCGGGGATCATCAGTTGCCCGTATCCTCGACTATGAGGGTGCGGACCGCGTCTTCGGCGGGGGCGGCGGGCGCGGGAGAGTTTCTTGCCGCGAGGAATTTGGGCGCGACCTGGGGGAAGAGAGCAAAGCTGAGGACGTCCTCGTCGCTCTTTGCGAGATCTCCCGCCTCGGCGCGGTATTTTGCCATTTCGGGCTCGATGTTGTCCGCCGGACGGCATACGATCAGCGGAGCGTCGCCGACGGCTTTTTTTCTGACCTCTTCGTTGACCTCTCCGGGGAGCTTTCCGTACTCCCCTCTCAGAAGCCCCTTGCTTTCCTTGGTGAAGACCTTGTATCTCTCGCCGGAAAGCACGTTGAGGACCGCCTGAGAGCCGACGATCTGGCTCGTCGGGGTGACGAGCGGAGGATAGCCGAAATCCTTTCTGACTCTCGGGATCTCGGCGAGGACGTCGTAATACCTGTCGACGGCGTTCGCCTGCTTGAGCTGGCTTATGAGGTTCGAGAGCATTCCGCCCGGGACCTGATATAAAAGCGTGTTCGTGTCGACTCTGAGGACCTTCGGATCGAGGAAGCCGTCGTTCTTGAGCCTCTCGGCGACGCCTCTGAAATACGAGGCGGCTTCGCTGAGACGGGCAAGATCGAGGCCCGTGTCGCGCTCCGTACCGCGAAGCGCCGCGACGAGCGATTCGGTCGCAGGCTGAGAGGTGCCGTTCGCGAGCGGAGAGAGCGCGCAGTCGACGATGTCGACTCCCGCCCACGCCGCCATGAGGTTGGTCATATCTCCGGTGCCGGTGGTGTTGTGCGTGTGCAGATGGATAGGAGCCTTGACGCTCTCCTTCAGGCGCTTTATCAGCTTGTGAGCCTCGGCGGGAAGAAGGAGGTTTGCCATATCCTTGACGCAGATCACGTCGGCGCCCATTGACTCCATATTCTTCGCGAGTGAGACGAAATAGTCCTCGTTGTGGACGGGGCTTATCGTGTAGCTGATCGCCGCCTCGCAGATACCGCCGTGTTTTTTGATGCTCTTAAGGCAGGTCTCGATGTTTCTCAGATCGTTGAGGGCGTCGAAGACTCTGACGACGTCTATGCCGTTTTCTATCGCCTTCGCGCAGAAGGACTCGACGACGTCGTCGGCGTAGTGCTTGTAGCCGATGAGGTTCTGTCCTCTGAGAAGCATCTGCAGGCGGGTGTTCGGGAGGGCCTTTCTGAGTTTCCTCAGGCGCTCCCAGGGATCCTCGCCGAGAAAGCGCATACAGGCGTCGAAGGTGGCGCCGCCCCAGCATTCGAGAGACCAGAAGCCGATGGAATCGAGGATCTCGCAGGCGGGGAGCATTTCGTCGGTCCTCATGCGGGTCGCCGCCTGGGACTGATGCGCGTCGCGCAGGATAGTATCCGTAATAAGAAGCTTTGTCATCATAATCCTCCGAAGAGAGCGATCAGGACGCCGGCGGCGATAGCGGAGCCGATGACTCCGGCGACGTTGGGACCCATCGCGTGCATAAGAAGGAAGTTTTCGGGATCCTCCTTCTGTCCGACGGTCTGGGAAACTCTCGCCGCCATGGGCACCGCGCTGACTCCCGCGGAGCCGATGAGCGGATTGATCTTGTTCTTGAGAAAGAGATTGAGGAATTTCGCGAGCAGGACGCCGCCGGCGCTTCCGAGAGCGAACGCGACGACACCGAGCAGGAGGATCTTGAGGGTGTTCCAGTCAAGGAACGCGGACGCCGTGGCGGTCGCGCCGACCGAGATGCCCAAAAAGATCGTGACGATGTTCATGAGCTCGTTCTGAGCCGTCTTGTTGAGGCGCTCCACGACTCCGGTCTCGCGCATGAGGTTGCCGAGCATAAGGGAGCCGATCAGCGGAGCGGCGGCGGGAACGAGGAAGGAGACGAAAGCGGTGACGACGATCGGGAAGACGATCTTTTCGGTCTTGGAGACCTCTCTGAGCTGCTTCATTTTGATCTGACGCTCTTTTTTGGTGGTGAGCAGCTTCATGATCGGAGGCTGGATCACGGGGACGAGCGCCATATAAGAATAAGCGGCGACGGCGATAGGTCCGAGAAGAGAGGGCGCGAGTTTTGACGTGACGTAGATCGCGGTGGGTCCGTCTGCTCCGCCGATGATGCCGATGGAAGCCGACTGCAGGGAGTCGAAGCCCAGAAGCCCGTTAGCGGCGGAGAACGTGAGGAAAATGCCGATCTGAGCCGCCGCGCCGAGAAGCAGGCTGACGGGGTTGGCGATCAGCGGTCCGAAGTCGGTCATCGCGCCGACGCCGATGAAGATGATGCAGGGATAGATGCCGAGCTTGACGCCTAAGTAGAGGTAGTCGATAAGCCCCGCGGTCTCGCTGAAGCCCGTCCAGTTGACGTGGCCGCCTGCAAAAAGCTCGCTGTGGAACATTCCCGCGCCGGGAAGGTTGGTGAGGAGCATACCGAATGCGATGGGCAGCAACAGCAGGGGCTCGAATTTTTTGACGATCGCAAGATATAAGAGCAGGCAGGCGATAAGGAGCATCACGAGCTGTCTCCAGTCGACCGTCGCAAATCCCGTGCCGCTCAAAAAATCAAGAAGCGCTTGCATCTGAAGCCTCCGCGTCAGGCAATGACGCAGAGCAGGGCTCCGGTGCTGACCGAAGCGCCCTTAGCGACGCCGAGGGAGGCGACTTTGCCGTCGGCGGGAGCGAGGATTTCGTTTTCCATCTTCATAGCTTCCAGGATCATTAGGACCTCTCCCTTTTTGACGCTCTGACCCTCCTTCACGTTGACCGCGAGGATAGTGCCGGGCATCGGAGAAGTGACCTTCGCACCGTCCGCGGGGGCGGCGGCGGATGAGGAGGTTTGTGCGGCGGGGGCGGCGGGAGCGGAGGGATTTTTCACGTCCGCTTCGTCGACGACCTCGAGAGTGATCTCATAGAGATTTCCATTTACTGTTACCTTGTACTTTTTCATGACAATTTTCGCCTTTCATGCCGTTGAATGTGAACTTTGTTCAGGTCGAATGCTCTCAGAGCTTCTTGAATGAAATGATCCTCAGCGCGGACACGTCCGTGCCGAGCTCCTCAGCGACCGCCGCGGACACAGCCGCGATGATCTCGGCGCGCTGAGTTCCCGTCACCGTTCCCGCGGTCTGCGCGGGCGGCGCGGAAACCGCGGTCTTCCCGGCGCCCCGGAAGATAAGCCCCAAAAGCTTGCAGATCCCAATGATGGCGATAAGACCTACGAACACCATTCCGACGCCGAGACCGACGACTTTGACGATGGATACTTCCACTGTTTTCCTCCATGCCTGACTTAACAGAAAGTGACTGATTTTGTGTGAAAAATCACACAAAATGATCCGTATTTTCAGTGTTATGAAAAGAGTTTTCAAACATTTTCCGAAAATCCAAAATCAAATTTAGTATATTACAAAACGCCGAAAAAAGCAATATAAAAAATCCGGTATTTACAGATTGTTTACACTCCCAAAGCGCAATCCGCAGCGTTCGTGAATGACCGCAGTTTTATGCGTTCAGGACGGCATAAGTCAGAGGTCACAAAAAGCGCTTTTTTTCTACCCTGTCATTCTGAG
>JAFTEP010000207.1 GCA_017453605.1 Clostridia bacterium | reverse complement strand
TTCCTGCTGATATTCGGCTCGATCTCCTCCTTCCTCGCAGAGAACAACGGCGTCTCGGTCGCGGGGTATATACGGCTCATCAGCGTCGCTCTCGCCGTGATGACTCAGTTCTGCGGCTTCTTCGACTTCGGCCGTCTTTACGAAAAGCTCGGCGGAAGCGGAGAAGAGAAGAAAAAGACGGGAAAGAAATAATAATCAGATAAAAGAAAAAGAAGGTCTTGCGACCTTCTTTTTTTGTTTCATGCGCCGAACCCTATAACGGGGCGCTCATTCGAATTCGAGCCAGATCCCGCGGGCGCGATGAAATCCTCCGCTATAAGAGTCATGTTCTTTTCAGCTTTGCTGTCCTCGTTTCCGTAGACCCTCTGCGCGTAATCGAGTATGGCGCACTCGGCGAGGTTCCTGCAGAACCGTCCGTTGCCCGACTCGTCGTTCTTCGTCGCCGCGTCGCACAGCGCTCTCACCTTCTCATCGGCGTCGGGGGCGACGGCGAAGCCGCGACGCCCCGCTTCCGCTTTTGTGATAAGGACCATCTCGTCCGCCGTGTAATCGCAAAATTCCAGGCGGAACGGGACGCGCGACCTGAGACCAGGATTCCTGGAGAAGAAGCGCTTCATCTTGTCGGGATATCCCGCGAATATGACTACCGTATCGTCCCTGTGATTTTCCATCTCCTGTACTATCGTGTTTATCGCCTCGTCCCCGAAGAGCCCCTCCTTTTCGTCGAGGAGGGAGTACGCCTCGTCGATGAACAGCACGCCTCCCTTCGCTCTTTCGAACGCTTCCCTTACTTTGGGCGCCGTGTTTCCGACGTACTTGGCGACAAGATCGGATCTGCCCACTTCAATGACTTCATCGCGGGTAAGGAGCCCGATCTCGCGGAAAAAGCGCGCGACGATCCGCGCGACCGTCGTTTTCGCGGTACCTGGATTCCCGACAAACTCCATATTGAGGGAAATATCGGGAGCTCCCGTTCCCGCCGATTCAAAATCCTTCTTCATCCTCGCGTACGCGGTGATCTTTCTTACCTGTTCCTTGACGTTCTCAAGCCCTATCAGGTCGTCCAGCGTCATCCCTTTTCTGACCTGGTCTTCATGTTTTTCCTTTTCGGCCTTCGCGCTTTTTTTCACGCCGTGGATCCTGTCGTATTCCTTGACCTTCTCGATGACGTCTCTCGCGGCCTTCACTCCCATATTTCTGAGCCTGACGATCTCCTCTTCTTTCATGCCCCTGAGCTTCTCCACGCTGTCGATACCCGCCCTCCTCAGACTGTTGTAAGCTCTAACGCAGAGTTCGAGTTCCTCGATCGGGGTGAAGGAATCCTTCTCGTCGTCCTCTCCGCCTTCATCAAAGAAATCGTCGCCGTCATCACCGCCGAAGAAATCGGCGTCATCCAGCATCTCCTCGATGCCTTTACCCTGCCCCGTCCCTTTGGACGACGAGGGGGCGTCGCCTGCGCAGCCGTAAGTGAGGGTGCGAAACAGTATTCTCACGCTCTTCAGGAAAAGCCTGTCGGGAAAACAGACCGCGTCGTCTTCCCCGTCGGGTCTCTTTTCCGTCTCGTCCACGCAGACGCCAGGGAAAACTACGGAGAGCTGTCCGCGCAGACGGACGCTCATCTCTCCCGAGAGACTCAAGTATATCCTGCCGTGCCCCATCGCTTCG
>JAFTEP010000206.1 GCA_017453605.1 Clostridia bacterium | reverse complement strand
TTTTCCCGGAAAGCCCGGACAGGAGGGAAGACTTTCTCGGGACGTGCTTTCTCAAAACTTCGAGCGCTTTTTCGAGCGAAGCGGAGCTTTTTTCGAGCTGAGCGACGCTCGCGTCGGTGTCGAGCTTTTCGAGTCCGTCCGCGCCGCTGTCGCAAAGCTCAACCGCGCCCCGCTTCTGCAGGATCGCCATGACCTCTTCGCTCTGCGAGAGCAGCGAAACGATCTCGATCTTTTTCATTGCCGATTTTGCCGTAATCTCACCTTCTTTCCGTAAAGAGCTCTCACTTCGTCATCCGAGGATGATCCGCACGACGCTTTCAGCGGCGTCGGCGAGCTTCGGAGCGGTCTGCGAGCGGATCAGGTCTTTCATTTCTTCGATCTTCGCGCGGCAGACGGCGTCTGACTTCTCGATGGCGGCGTCGGTCTCCTTTAATAAAGCCGCCCTCTCGGATTCCGCTTTTTCAATGGCTTCTTTGAGCATTTTTTCGCCTTCGGCGCGCGCGTCGGCGCAGAGCTTTTCTCCCGCCGCGCGGGCTTCTTCCAAAAGCTTTCTGTTTTCCGCCTCGGCTACGAGAACGGCGTCGACCGTGGGTGAACTCATTTTATCTTCTCCTCATGATTTTCCTGCTTGTCTCTGACGGCGGGAAAACCTCTGTTTCGGTTCCGCAACGGATCGCAGAAGAATAAGATCCCGAAGGTTTTCCGCCGATTTTTCTTTATTCATTCTATTTTAATACAAAACGTCCCGCAGGTCAAGAGTTTTGACTCGATTTTAGAAAACTTTGCGCAACATTTTGTGTCCGGCGTCAGGATAATACAATATCTGCCATAAAAACCGGGCAGTTTCAGGCAAAAAAACGTCCGACGGAGCAGATGAAGCTCAATGGAGGCTTTTTTCTTGACAAAGGCGAGAGGTTGATGTATAATTCGTATTGGCAGAATATTTTATGACGGTTTTTGACCTGAACGGAAAAGAGGAAAAACTTATGAAGCCGATGAGCATAAGCGCGGATAAATACTTTTTCAACGAGGGCATAATCCCTGTATGGACGGGAGATACCGTCTACGACGAAAGCGTCGCGTTCGTCGAGGACGAAAACGGCTTCGTTGAGCCGGCGAGAATGTTATACGATATAGCCGAGGTCGTCCGCGTCAGATCGAGCGATTTTCAGACCGAATACGAAAAGGGAAAGGATTACACCGTCGAAAACGGCATGATCGCGCGCGCTCCCGGCTCGCGGATCCCGCTGACCGGATACGCGACGATGTTCCCCGCCGAAAAGAGCGACAAGTGCAAAGAGGGCGCCGCGGGAGGTTTTGTTCTCTACGACGAGCACATGGCAAAAAGACAGGTGCTCGTGACCTACCGCCACAAGGATAAATGGAAGGGCCCGGACATCCCGGATCAGAGCGGGCATTTCAGGCGCAGCCTTTCGATCTTAGAAAGCGGCGGGACGCTCAGGCTGCACTTCTTCGGCGACTCCATCACCACCGGCTGCTGCAGCAGCTCCTTCTGGAACGTGGAGCCGATGCTCCCGACATTCCCCGAGGCGGTCGCCGAGATCCTCCGGAGGAGATACCCGAAAGCGAACGTGATCCTCACCAACACCGCCGTCGGCGGCAAGGAGAGCAGATGGGCCGCCGAAAACGCCGAGGAGCGCGTCGTCCCGTACAAGGCGGATCTTTTCGTTCTCGCCTTCGGGATGAACGACGGCAGGAAGGGCACCGACAGATATATGGCGTATAACCGCTCCGTTATTCAGGCGGCGCGCCGCGCCAACCCCGACTGCGAAATACTTATGATCTGCACTACAATCGCCAATCCTCTGTTCAAGGGCTTCTACGGCAATCAGGTCCTCTTCGGAGCGGCTTCCAAAAACCTCGCCGCAAATTATGACGGCGCCGCCGCGGATATGACCTCCCTCCACGAATACATCCTTTCGAGAAAGCGCTTCGCGGATCAGAGCGGCAACAACATCAACCACCCCAACGACTTTCTCGCGAGGATCCACACCCAGCTCATCATCCATACGGTCACCGGGAAAGACGGCGTCTGACTGAAGATCACCCTTGACACGAAAGAGGAATAAAGAGGGATTATGAAAAGATTACTCGCGCTCATCCTCTGCGCCGCGATGCTTCCGGCGCTCTTCGCGTGCTCCGAGAACAAGGAGCTCGTCTCGGTCTCCGGAGGATACGTCCTCGTCGGAGACGAACAGGTCGTTCCCGAATACGTTCTCGAGATCGACGGAGAAAAAGTCGGATTCGACAGATACAGATACCTGTTTCTGAACGTCTGCGACAGAATGACGGAGAACGTCGCCGAAGATCAGCTTTCGGCGTTCTGGAACGCCGAAAACGTCGCCGCCGTCAAAAAAGAGGTGGAGGACACCCTTCTGAGAGAATACGCGCTGAAAAAATACGCCTCTGAAAAGAAACTGACACTCACGAAAGCCGAAGAGGAGGAGGTCGACGATCTTGTAGCGAGAGTCATCGACAATCTCGGCACGGACGAGTTCAACAAGTCGATGAACACCCTCTATCTCACGCGCCAGCTCTACCGCAGTCTCGAAGCCGAGCAGAAGCTCTTCCAGAAGATCTACGAATATCTTTTCGGCGAGAACGGGGACAGAGCTTTAAGCGACGCGGAATACAAGGAAATGTTCAAGACAAAGTATATCTGCGCCGAGCACATCCTCATCGACTATGAAGTCGGCGAGGACCGCAATTCCTGCTCCGCGACACTCGTCAAAGCGCAGACCGTGCTCGCGGAGGCTCAGGAGAGCTTTGCCGCCGCGATGGAGAAATACAGCGCCGACGAGGGCTACAAGGACTATCCGACCGGGTACTACTTCACTCAGGACGACGTTGTGAGCGAATTCTGGAACGCCGCGAGCTCCCTCAAGCCCGGCGAGATCTCCCAGCCGGTCGTCACCGACGAGGGAGTCCACATCATAAGAAGGCTCGAACCCGACGAGGCGCAGATGAACGCCCTCAAGGAGACGGTGCTCTGGGGCAAAACGACCGCGGACGGCAGTTTCAGACCCGGAGTGTACTCCGAAAACTTCGAGACGTTCTACAAAGAGCTCGGAAACAGATACTCTTCGAAAGTCAGATACAACTCCAGGATCGAAGAATATTTAAAGCCCGGTCTCATCAAATGACCGGCCCGGACAGATAAACAGACAAAGGATCAAAAAATGAAAAAACTCCTCGCACTCGCTCTCGCCGCTCTGACGCTTCTCGGCACGGTCTCGTGCACGGTCACAAGACGCCAGACCCAGACCGCCGCCACAAGCTCGATCCCGGACATCCGGTACGATCCCGAGACCTACGACAATCCTCAGACAGTTGGGATCATGTACGTCAACGGGAGCGAGACCGTCCCGGAATACGTTCTGATGCTCGACGACTACGCAGTTGGCTACAGTGAATTCAGATATTTCTACATCAACGAAAAAATCAACACCGAGGACGGCGTCACCGTCGCCGATACGCCGACCTACTGGAACGACGAGACCGAAAAGGCGCTTTTGGACCTGGTGATCTCGGATCTGAAATACCAGCACGCGCTGACCGCGTACGCCGACTCGCTCGGGATCGTTCTCGACGAGGAGGGGCTCAAGGCTGTCGAGGACTGGATGAAGGATTTCAAGGACTACTACAAAGAGGAAGGTCTGGCGGCGCTCTACAAGGATCAGAACATCGACGAAGAAGCGCTGCGCGTCTTAAGAGGGGACCGCTACGTCCAGAGCAAGCTGTTCTATTACTTCTACGACAAATACACCGGCACCGAGCGCTGGAGCGACGAGGACCTGAAGGAATACTTTGAAAAAAACTATCTGCGCTGCAAGCACGTCCTCGTGAAATTCCCCACGGGCGCTGACGACGCCGCAAAAGCCAAAACTCTCGCGAAGGCTCAGGAGATCTACAAAAAAGCGATCGCCGGAGAGGACTTCGACAAGCTCGTCGAGGAATACGGAGAGGATCCGGGAATGCAAAGCAAACCCGACGGATACGTCTTCACCGAGGGAACGATGGTCACGTCGTTCTACGAGGGCACGAAAGCACTTGAGATAAACGGGATCTCCGAGCCTATAGAGTCGACATACGGCTATCACATAATCAAGAGGCTCGAACTCACCGACGAATCCATGGAGAGCGTGCTCGACGAGATGCTCTACGGCGACGGGAAATATAAATACGGCATCTACGGCGATCTCTACAACGAGAAAGCCCGGAAGATCATAGACGAATACGATCCCGTCATAAAATTCAATCCCGAGATCGAAGACTACATCCGCCACGACACGATTTACTGAAAACAAATCATACCGAAAAACCCTGCCGCGGGTAACTCGCCGCGGCAGGGTTTATTCTTATTCTTATTCTTTTTTTGGAGTTTATAAAGTCGCGGCTATGACCGCCTTTATCGTGTGCAGGCGGTTCTCCGCCTCGTCGAAGACGACGCTGCGCGCGCTCTCGAACACTTCGTCAGTGACCTCCATGCAGTCGATGGCGAATTTGTCGTAGATCTGTTTTCCGATCGTCGTTTTGAGATCGTGGAAAGCGGGCAGACAGTGCATGAAGACGCACTGATCCCCGGCTGTATCCATGAGTTTTGAAGTGACGCGGTACGGGCTGAGATCCTCGATGCGCTCTTTCCAGACGCCGTCCGGCTCGCCCATCGAGACCCAGACGTCCGTGTAGATTACGTGAGCCCCTTTGACCGCCTTTTCGGGATCGGTCTCAAACGACAGCGTCGCTCCGGTCTGCGAGGCGATATCACGGCAGGTCTTTATAAGCTCCGGCGACGGGAAATACTTCTCGGGAGCGCAGGCGACAAAATCCATCCCCGTCTTAGCGCAGCCGACCATGAGGGAGTTCGCCATATTGAAGCGGGCGTCTCCCATGAAGACGAGCTTTCTGCCCTCGAGAGAGCCGAACCTTTCCCTTACGGTCAAAAGATCCGCGAGCACCTGAGTCGGGTGGAACTCGTCTGTCAGGCCGTTGTAGACCGGGACGCCGGAATACTTTGCCAGCGCCTCCACGGTCTCCTGGGCGAAGCCGCGGTATTCGATCGCGTCGAACATCCTGCCGAGCACTCTGGCGGTGTCGGGGATGCTCTCTTTTTTGCCGATCTGAGAGCCCGAGGGATCGAGATACACCGGGTGGATCCCCAGATCCGCGGCGGCGACCTCGAAGGCGCAGCGAGTGCGCGTGCTGGTCTTTTCAAAGATCAGGGCGATCGATTTTGAATCGAACATCCTGTGAGGGATGCCCGTTTTCTTTTTTTCTTTGAGTTCGGCGGCGAGATCCAAAAGCCCCGTGATCTCTTCCGTCGAGAAATCCAACAGCTTCAAAAAGCTTTTCTTTCTGATGTTCAGCATATTCCCCTCCCGCAGCAATCGATTATGACTCCGAGCGCCCTGTCAAGGAGCGCGTCGGGGATGTTCAGGGGCGGAAGCAGTCTGAGCTTCGTCTTCGCGGTCAGACACAGAACTCCGCCCTCCATGCAGTCTTTGAGCATGTCGGACGCCTTTCTTTCGGTCTCGACGCCGATCATGAGGCCCATCCCGCTCACGCTCTTCACTCCGCGAGCGCCCGACAGCGCCGAGAAGATCTTAGAGCTCTTTTCCCTCACGCTCTTCAAAAGAGCCCCGTCGATGCGGCTTATCACGTTGAGCGCACCCGCGCAGCAGACGGGATTCGCGCCGAAGGTCGAGCCGTGATCGCCCGGAGAAAACACCGAGGCGACCTCGTCCGTCATCATAGTCGCGCCGATCGGCAGACCGCCGCCGAGCCCCTTCGCGGTGCTGACGACGTCGGGCATGAAGCCGAAATGCTCGTAGGCGTAGAGCGTTCCGGTCCTGCCGTTGCCGCACTGTACCTCGTCGCAAATAAGAAGACAGCCGGTCTTCTCGCGAAGCCTGACCAGAGCCGCGACGAAATCCTTTTCGAGCGGGATCACGCCGCCCTCGCCCTGCACGCACTCGAACATCACGGCGGCAAGGTCCGGGATCTTTTCCAAAGATGCGGCCGCCTCGGGATCGTTAGGGGCGATATGTATGAAGCCAGGGGTCAGGGGCTGAAAGTCCTTGTGGAACTTGTCCTGCCCGGTGGCGGCGAGAGTCGTGAGCGTCCTTCCGTGGAAGCTGCCCGAAAGGGTAGCGATCACGGGAGAAGCGATATTTCTTTTTTCGGCGGCGTATTTTCTCGCGGCTTTCACGGCGCATTCGTTGGCTTCCGCGCCGGAATTTGAAAAGAACACCTTGCCGAAGCCTGTTTTTTCGCACAGAAGCTTTGCCAGAAGGACGCCGGGCGAGGTGTAGTAGAGATTGGACGAGTGCTGGAGCCGTCCCAGCTGAGCGGTGACGGCGCTCACCCACTCCGGGTCGGCGGCGCCGAAGATGTTGACGCCTATCCCGGAGCCCATATCAATATACTTTTTCCCGTCCGCGCCGACAAGCTCGCTCCCCTTTCCGCCGACGAGCTCGGCGTCAAAGCGGGCGTAGGTCGGGAGGACGAACTGTCTGTCGAGAGATTTTATATCGTTTTTTTCAAGCATTTCAAATCAATTTCCTTTCACCATCGTTCCGGCGCCCTCGTCGGTGAGAAGCTCCATCAGAATGGAATGAGGGATCCTGCCGTCCATGATTATCACGTTTTCGACGCCTTCCTTCAGCGCGTCGATGCAGCAGTTCACCTTCGGGATCATCCCGCCGGAGACCGTGCCGTTTTCTATCAGCGCCTTCGCCTCGGCGACCGTGACCTCCGGGATGAGGGATGCGGGGTCGTTTTTGTCCCGCAGGATGCCGGCGATGTCGGTCATCAGGATCATCCTCTGAGCGCGGAGCGCGCCGGCGATGCGCGCGGCGGCAGTGTCGCCGTTGATGTTGAAGGTCCTGCCCTCGGCGTCGCAGCCGAGGGTGGAG
>JAFTEP010000205.1 GCA_017453605.1 Clostridia bacterium | reverse complement strand
CTGACGGTGAGATCCGCCATTTCCTGGGCCGAGTCGGGCGCGAGCACGATCATCCTGTAGTCGCCGTGACCGCCGCCGCGCGTCGCCTGGAAGTAGTCGGACTGAGAGGGCTGTATGCCGCCCAGACCCGGACCGCCTCTCTGCACGTTCACGACCAGCGCGGGCAGGTCGCTTCCGGCAAGATAGCTCAGTCCTTCGCCCTTCAGGGAGATCCCGGGGCTCGACGAGGAGGTCATCACTCTCTTTCCGGCGCTCGCGACGCCGTAGACCATATTGATCGCGGCGATCTCGCTCTCCGCCTGCAGAAAGCATCCGCCGATCTTGGGCATGCGCTTTGCCATATACGCGGCGATCTCGGTCTGAGGTGTGATCGGATATCCGAAATAGTGGCGGCAGCCGGCGCGTATCGCCGCTTCGGCGATCGCCTCGTTGCCCTTCATCAAAACTTTTTCAGCCATCTGTTCCACTTCCTTTCCGCTTTTTTCACTTCTCCACCGTTATCACGCAGTCGGGGCACATCGTGGCGCAGAACGCGCAGGCGATGCACTTGGACTGATCCGTGATCTCGGCGGGGGAGTGTCCCTTTTTGTTCAGCTTGTCCTTGGCGAGGACGATGATCTTTTTCGGGCAGGCGTTCACGCAGAGTCCGCAGCCCTTGCAAAGATCCGTCAGAAACGTGACTTTCGGCATCTTCATTCTCCTTTTCGGTTTCAGAGTTTGGTTTTTATTTGAAAGTATTTCTCTTGCAGCGTCATAGGGAAAAGGTTTTCGATCTTTGTCTTCAATTCCCCAAAGTGCGTTTTTTCCACCGACGTCATCTTTACGGGAAGCCCGGAAAGCGCGCTCAGTTTTTTTGCCTTTGCCACGCTTTTCAGCACGGTCCCGGGTGTGGTCTCTTCGGCGAGGTTGGTGTTGTTCACGATCCCCGTGAACGCGATCCCTCCCGCGTCTTCGATCTCTCTCATCACTTCCAGCGCCTCTTCGGGAGTCCTCGTGAGAGGTCTCGAGAAGTTCGCGACGAAGAGCATTTCGTAGTCGTTTTCTTCTAAGATGTACGGCACGTATCTTCCGAGCGCGAGCGCGCCGCGGTCGTCTCCGCCGACGTCCATCACGGCGTAAACGCTCCTGTTCTGCACCGCCCCGTATATCTCCTGGGGCAGGGCGGGAAGATCGACGTTTGAACTTGCGAACTCTCCGGCGATCAGCTTTATCCCCGCCTCTTCGAACAGCTTCCGGCTGTCCTTCGTGCGAAAGTACGGGTTCACGATGTCGAGGTCGCAGATAAGCGTTTCTTTGCCGGAACTTCTCAGCCACAGAGCGTAGTTGACGGCGATGTTGGTTTTGCCGCTGCCGTAGTGTCCGGCAAACAGCGTCACTCTTTTTGTTTTCACAGCTTGCTGCGGATGATCTTTCCGCTCACGGTCTTGGGAAGCTCGTCCTTGAACACGACTATCCTCGGGTACTTGTAGGGCGCGGTCTTCGATTTGACGTATTCCTGGATCTCTTTTTTCAGCGCTTCCGTGCCCTCGGTGCCTTTGGTGAGCACTATGCTCGCCTTGACGACCTGGCCTCTGACCTCGTCCGGGGCGGCGCTGACGCCGCATTCGAGAACGTAGGGAAGCTCCATTATCACGTTTTCGATCTCGAACGGTCCGATCCTGTAGCCGGAGGACTTTATCACGTCGTCGGTCCTGCCGACGTACCAGTAGAAGCCGTCCTCGTCTCTCCAGGCGACGTCTCCGGTGTGGTAGAGCCCGTCGTGCCAGATCTCCTCGGTCTTCGCCGGATCGTTGTAGTATTCCACGAACAGACCGCAGGGGCGCGTGGAGTTTCTTTCGGTCCTCACGACGATCTCTCCGGTCTCGCCGGGTCCGACTGTCTTCCCCTCCGGGTCGACGACGTCGATATCATACCCGGGCACGGGCTTTCCCATGGAGCCGATCTTGTGAGAGGCTCCGACGAGGTTTCCGATCATCAGGGTGCTTTCGGACTGTCCGAAGCCTTCCATGACCTTCAGCCCGGTCAGCCTTTCGAGCTGCTTGAACACCTCGGGATTCAGCGCCTCTCCGGCGATCGTCGCGTGCTCGACGCTCGACAGATCGTACTTCGAGAGGTCTTCCTTTATCATCATCCTGTACATCGTCGGAGGCGCGCAGAAGGTGGTGATGTGATACTTCTTGAACAGAGGCAGGATGTCCGCGGCGTTGAAGCGGTCGAAGTCGTAGACGAAGGTCGCCGCCTCGCAGAGCCACTGACCGTAGAGCTTGCCCCACATCGCCTTCGCCCAGCCGGTGTCGGAGATCGTCAGATGCAGACCGTCCGGGTCGACGCAGTGCCAGTATTTCGCGGTGATGAAATGTCCGAGCGGGTACTTGTGGTTGTGCGCCGCGATCTTGGGATAGCCCGTCGTGCCCGAGGAGAAGAACATTATCATCAGGTCCTCACCCTTGGGAGAATCTTCGGTCCTCAAAAACTCGTCGCCGAACGATGCGTATTCCTTGTCGAAGCTCCTCCAGCCCTCTCTGTCTGAGCCCACAATGATCTTTTTGAGGCTGACGCCGCTCGATTTTTCCGCACATTCGACCTGAGCGGCAGTCTCGCCGTCCGAGGTGCAGAGTATCGCGCTCACGCCCGCCGCCTTGAAGCGGTAGACGAAATCGTGTTCCTTGAGCTGGTTTGTCGCAGGGATCGCGATCGCGCCGAGCTTGTTGAGACCGAGCATAGAAAACCAGAACTGATAGTGCCTTTTCAGCACCAGCATGACTCTGTCGCCCTTCTTTATTCCGAGGGACGCGAAATAATTCGCGGCTCTCGCGCTCTCGGTGCTGATATCGCGGAAAGTGAAGCGGCGTTCGGTCTTGAACTTGTCGAGGTGGAGCATCGCGAGCTTTTCGGGCTTCGTGCGCGCAAGCTCGTCGACGACGTCAAAGGCGAAGTTGAATCTGTCCGCCTCCGGGAAACGCACGGAAACGGGAGTGCCGTTCGCGTTCTTCTCCACGATCGCCCACTTCTTGTATATGCGGTTTTTCAGTTCCTTACCGAGCCTCTTCGGGGTCTCGGTGATCTCGCTAGGCTGAGAGGTGAGCTCGGGTATCGGCTCGCCCGACGGATTGAGGACGATCGCGTAGAACAGACAGTCCTTCCCGCCGACCGCCGCCATCCCGTGCGGCTTCGAGCTGTCGTAGTAGATGCTGTCTCCTTCGTTCAGGATCTCGGTGTGATCCCCGACCCTGACTCTCAGGCTGCCCCTGACGACGAGGTCGCACTCCTGCCCGTCGTGGCTTGTGACCTCTATCTTTTCGTCCGGCGTGTAGACGGCGTCGACCAGAAGAGGCTCCGCGATCCTGTTCTTGAAGGCGTGCGCGAGGGCAAAATAGGTCATGCCGTGAGCCTTCTCTATCTTCTGACCCTCTCCGCTCCGGGTGAGGGTATATCCCGCCAGAGTCGGGCTCGTGCCCTCGATGATGTCGGTGACGTCCACGTTGAACGCTCCGGCGCAGCGGTATAAAAAGGCGAAGTTGAGGTCTCTGTCGCCCTTCTCGCACTCGAGGTATTCCTCTAAGCTGACGCCGGTCTTTTCCGCCATCTGCTGAGCGGTGAGACCTTCTATTTCCCTGAGTTCTTTTATCCTCAGAGCCATCTGCCGGATCTTGTGATCCAGCCCGGTGTTTTGTGACATTTGTTCCTCCTGACAGATCCGGGGCGCGGCTAAACAGAAAACGCCCGTCCCAAAAGATATGATCCTTTGAGACGAGCAGTTCGTGCCCGCGGTACCACTCAAATTGCACTTATAAAGTGCCTCTCTCGGACTCCGACAAGTCCTATGCCTTTACGCGGCAGTTACGGAAGGGTTCTACCGGCAAAAATGCTTTCTTCCCTTCGGCTCAGGGGCTACAGAACGGGAATCCGTGCCGATGGCTCTCAGCGGCCGCCATCTCTCTGGAGGCAGGATCTTCCCTTCACTCCCCGTCAATGCCTTTGATTTGTCTCATTTTATCATATCCCGCCCTTTTTGTCAAGGGCTTTTGAAACGATTTTGAAGCGATTTTCTCGCCTGAGCGCGGATTTCAGCGGCTTTTTTGCGGGATTTTCGTTTTACAGGCTCATCAGAGCTTGTTTCTGATGATCTTTCCGCTGATCGTCTTCGGAAGCTCGTCCCTGAACACGACGATCCTCGGGTATTTATACGGCGCGGTGTGCGTCTTGACGTAGTTCTGGATCTCTTTTTTCAGCTCCTCGGTGCCCTCGGTGCCCTTCGTGAGAACTATGCTCGCCTTGACGACCTGACCCCTGATCGGATCGGGCGCGGCGCTGACTCCGCATTCGAGGATGTAGGGAAGCTCCATTATCACGTTTTCGATCTCGAAGGGTCCGATCCTGGAGCCCGAGGACTTTATGACGTCGTCGATGCTGCTGACGTACCAGAAATATCCGTCCTCGTCCCTCCACGCGACGTCGCCCGTGTGATACATCCCGTCGTGCCAGGCCTGCTCGGTCATTTCGGGATTTCTGTAGTAGCCCTTGAACAGTCCGCAGGGGATCCTTCTGTCGGTCCTGACGACGATCTCGCCGTTCTCGCCGATACCGACCGACTTTCCGTCCGGGTCGACGATATCGACGTCGTACGAGGGGATGGGTCTGCCCATCGCGCCGGGCTTGGGAGTCGTGCCGAAGAGATTGCCGATGACGAGCGTCGTTTCTGTCTGACCGAAGCCCTCCATGATCTTGAGTCCCGTCGCCTTCTCGAACTGCACCATGACCTCGGGGTTCAGCGCCTCTCCGGCGGTCGTCGCGTAGACGATGCTCGAAAGATCGTATTTATCCAGATCCTCTTTTATCAGCATCCTGTAGATCGTAGGCGGCGCGCAGAATGTCGTTATATCGTATTTTTTGAACATCGGCAGCAGCTTAGAGGCGTCGAAGCGGTCGAAGTCGTAGACGAAGATCGCGCCCTCGCACTCCCACTGACCGTAGAGCTTGCCCCAGAGAGCCTTGCCCCAGCCGGTCTCGGAAACGGTCAGATGCAGTCCGTCGTGCTTGACGCAGTGCCAGTAGCGCGCGGTGACGAAGTGACCGAGCGCGTATTTGTAGCTGTGGTCCGCGATCTTGGGATAGCCCGTCGTGCCGGAGGTGAAGAACATCACCATCGTGTCGCTCCCGCAGGGGGAGTCGGGCGTTCTCTCGAAGGTGCTGCTGAACACCTTGTATTCCTCGTCGAAGTTCCTCCAGCCCTCTCTCGGCGCGCCGACGACGATCCTGTGCAGGACGCAGGGGCATTTGTCCGCCGCGAGCCCCGCCTGACGCGCGGTGTCGCCGTCGCCCGTGCAGACGATCGCGCTCACTCCCGCCGCGTTGAATCTGTATTCGAAGTCGTGCTCTAAAAGCTGGTTCGTCGCCGGGATAGCGACCGCTCCGAGCTTGTGCAGACCGAGCATCGTAAACCAGAACTGATAGTGCCGCTTCAAGACGAGCATCACTCTGTCGCCCTTTTTGATCCCGAGCGATCTGAAGTAGTTCGCGACTCTTCCGCTCTCTTTTTTCAGATCCTTGAAGGTGAAGCGGCGCTCGGTGAAGTCGTTTGCGACGTGTATCATCGCGAGCTTGTCCGGGTATTTTTCGGCGATAGCGTCGATCGTGTCGAACGCG
>JAFTEP010000204.1 GCA_017453605.1 Clostridia bacterium | reverse complement strand
CGAGATCGGCTGACTTGCCGAAGCGCCGGAGGGCTTCGTGGAACGCCTCATAAACCGCGAACCGGTGAAGATCAGATTCACCGTCCCCGAGTTTCCCTCGGGGCTCGGCAGCGTGCTGATAAAGGATATCTGCGTCATCGCGGAAAAGGTCGCCTCCCAGAGCCAGAGGGGGATCTATTCCCTCGAGAACTACGCCGTATCGATAGGCGAGGGCGAAAACCTTTACCTGAAAGCCGACGCGATCTCCGCCGAATACGTTTCCGCCATCCTCGACAGGGACAAAATGACCGAGATCACGCGCGTCAGCCGCGCCGGGATCGGTCTGGACGGCTATTATTTCTGCGCCTTCGCGACCTTTTTCGCCTTCCTCTGGGGGATCGGCTGTTTTGCCTGCCTGAAACGGCCCGACAGATCCGTCAACCGCCTGCTCGCCTCGAAAGGTCTGGGGTGCGCGCGCCAGGTTTTGTGCGAGTTCGCCGCCCACTATATCCCCTCTCTCCTGTTCTTTTCTCTTGCCGCGGTCGCCGCGGCGGCGTTCCTTCCCGCCTCCATTCCGGGTCTTCTGGCGGCGCTGACCTCTTTTTTGGTGTGCTTCTGCTGTATGCATCTTCTGTTCTACGAGCTGTTTTCGGACACTCTCGGAGCGGTGCTGAGCCAGTTTGTTTTCGCTCTCTTCGGCTCGTTTATCGCCGGCTGCTTCTATCCCTCGTGGTTTTTCCCGGAGACCGTCGAAAAGATCGCGTCGTTTTCTCCGGCGGGCGCCGGGATGAAGCTTTTGCAGAGCGGCTTCACCGGAACTTTCGACGCGAAATTTTATCTTCTCACTCTGGCGTGGGGCGCTATCTTTTTCGTCTGCGCCGTTTTCGCAAGGCGCGCAAGACTGCGGGGTGATTCGCCGTGAAGACCTTCAGGATCGTCCTTCTGATGCTGAAAAGGCTTTTCAGGAAGCCCGGCTTTCTAATAAGCCTTGCGCTGATGCCAGCCGCCGCGCTGATCGTGGCTCTCGTCTCTCACGCGCCCGCCGCGCCGCTGAAGGTCAGCGTCTGCTGTCCCGGCGATTCGGACGCGATCTGGGAAAAACTCACCGAGGACCCGACCGTGATAGAGTTCGTGCGCGCCGGGACGCCCGAAGAAGCCGAGAACGCCGTTTTCTCGGGCAGGGCGGACGCCGCGTGGATCTTCCCCGAAGACCTTCCGGAAAAGCTTTCCCTCTTCGCCGAGGGAAAAAGATCTCTGCCCTTCATAAAAGTCATTGAATCCGCGCCTGAGATAAGCGCGAGGATCACTCACGAATATCTGTTCGGCGCGATCTTCCCCGCACTTTCGGAAGAGGTCTATCTGGACTTTGCCGAAAAAAACTTCCCCGACGGCGACCGCGAAAAGATGAGAGAGGCTTTTTTCTCGACGCCGCTTTCGGATAGACTTGTCGAATACGAAACTCTCGAATCTCAGCAAACGAACGAAAACGAAAACTCGGACTATATTCTCGGAGTGCTCCGCGGACTTATGGCGCTCTGCGTGCTTCTCTGTGCGCTCTGCGGCTCGGTCTTCACTCTCGTCGACGACGAAAAAAAGAGTTTCGTGCGCTTTATGGGTCTCAAACGCCGTCTCCCGGCGCTCGTGACGGTCTTCGGCGCATCTTTCGCCGCGTCTGCGGCGATGTTCCTGTGCCTGGCAGTCTCCGGCACGCTCCGCCCCGACTTGCCCTACGAAGTTTTGTGTCTTGTGCTCTGCGCTCTCGACTGCGGCGCGATGGCGTTTCTTGCCTCCGCCGTCTTCCCGGGTCACGGCAAGCTCGCCGCATCCATCCCGCCGATCCTTTTGGCAAGTCTCGCGCTCTCCCCGGTCTTCTTCAATCTCAGAAGGCTCGAATTTTTGCAGAGGATCTCCCCGATCTACTGGTATCTCTACTCGGCTCTCTCTTCGAGATTCATAGTCGGCGCTCTCATTTACGCCGCCGCCGCGACCGCCGCGGCTCTGGCGATCAAGGCCCTCCGCGACAAAAAGACCTGACAAAAACGGCGTTCGCAATTTTTCATAAAACAGTCTGAGGAAATTTATGTCAAAAAAATTTAACTTCCGCTCGCTCACCCCCATCAACGCGGGGTGGTCGGGAGATAAAAAGTACTGCGCTGTCGGTAATGACGGCTCGCGATACTTTCTTCGGATAGCACCGCCGGAAAAAGCGGATAAAGCGAAGAAGGCTTTTGAACTGCAAAAAAAGATCTTTTTGCTCGGAGTGCCTATGTGCGAACCGCTCGACTGCGGCGAATGTGAAGAAGGATTTTTTATCCTGCAGAGCTGGATCGACGGAGAAAACGCCGAAGACGCGGTGCGCGCGATGTCTGAAAAAGAGCAGTACGCCCTCGGGCTCGATGCCGGGGCGATTTTGAAAACGATCCACACCGTTCCCGCCCCTCCCGACGCCGTCGACTGGGAGACGAGATTCAACGCGAAGATCGACAGAAAGATAAAGCTATGGCGCGAATGTCCGATCAAGCCCGAGGGCGGCGAGGCGTTCTATAATTATATTGAAAAAAACCGCGCTCTCCTTCGCGGACGCCCGCAGAGCTTTCAGCACGGCGACTACCATATCGGGAACATGATGATCGCGCGGGAAAAGCTTTTTATAATCGACTTCGACCGCTTCGATCACGGAGACCCCTGGGAGGAGTTCAACCGCATCGTCTGGTGCGCGCAGGCGGCGCCGGGATTCGCCCGGGGCATGATCGACGGATATTTTCCCGGCGGCGTCCCGGAAAGTTTCTGGCGGCTTCTCGCGCTTTATATCAGCAGCAACTCCCTCTCGTCGGTCCCGTGGGCGATCCCCTTCGGCGAAGAGCAGATAAACGTTTTCCTCAAACAGCTAAAGGAAGTCCTCTCGTGGTATGACGATATGACAAAAGTCATACCGTCGTGGTACGAAAAAAAGTGATCCTTATGATATAAAAACGGGATCGCGGCGTTCGGCGCGGCGTGATAAGGAAGTAATTTTAAATATGCTATACCGCGCCGAAGCTAAATTCGCCTGACGGCGAGCTAAATTATGCTCCGCATAGCTAAATTTGCTGTCGCAAGCTAAATTCGGCTTTGCCGAGCTGAAAGAGGCGAATTTAAT
>JAFTEP010000203.1 GCA_017453605.1 Clostridia bacterium | reverse complement strand
TTTGGGGGGGGGGGTACACCGGATTTATAAAAAACACGACGGAGGAAAAAAGTTGATCGAGGTCAGAAATCTCTCTAAAAGTTATTCCGGAAACGATGCGCTGAAAAGTCTGAGCTTCAAAGTCCCCAAAGGCTCGGTCTTCGGGCTGCTCGGCGAAAACGGAGCGGGAAAATCGACCGCGATGTCGATCATTTCCGGCTGTCTCGCGCCTGATTCGGGGACCGTTCTGATCGACGGCGCGGATATTATAGACGAGCCGAAAAAAGCAAAACGCCTGATCGGATATATGCCCGAGAACCCGCCTTTATATCCCGAAATGACTCCGCTCGAATTTCTTCTGTTCGTCGCCGAGGCAAAGGGAATAACAGAAGAGGATACGGACGACCGGCTGAAGAAAGTCATAAACAAAACAGGCCTCAAACCCGTCCTCCACAGACTGAATTCAAAGCTGTCAAAGGGCTTCCGTCAGAGAGTGTCGCTCGCCGCCGCTCTCCTCGGAGAGCCGGAGGTCCTCATCCTCGACGAGCCGACCTCGGGACTCGATCCGAAGCAGGTCGTCGAGACGAGAGAACTCATCTCAGAATACGCCCAAAACCACACGGTCATCATTTCGAGCCACATCATTTCCGAGATCGAACAGATCTGCGACAGAGTCCTCATCCTTTCCAACGGCACTAAAGCCGCGGAAGACACGCCGGAAAACCTCAAAACTTCCGTCAAGCGAGTCGATATGATCCTCAAGGGAGAAAAAACAAAAATCGACGCCGTTTTGAATAAACTTCCCTCCCGTCTCAAAACTTCTCTCAGAGCGCATCCCGACGGTTACGCGCTCAGAGTCGACTTCAGCGGAGAAGATCCCCGGGAGATCCTTTATAAAAGTTTCAAGGACACGGACGTCACGATACTCGGGATGAGCCTTTGTAAAACTTCGCTTGAAGACGTCTTTCTGAAACTGACCGGAGAGGAGGATGCCGAATGACGTCTGTTTTCAAAAGAGAATTCAGATCATGTTTTCTTTCCGGGACCGGGCTTGTGATGAGCGCGCTTTTCGTGTTCATCGTCGGGATCTTCGCATCCGCCGGAAACTTTTTGGGCTACGACAATTTCGCATACACGCTCTACAATTCAGGCTTTCTATATCTGATCCTCGTCCCTGTCCTGACGATGCGCTCCTTCAGCGAGGAAAGAAAACAAAAGACCGATCAGCTTTTATACTCCCTTCCCCTCGGATCTGCGCAGATAGTCTGCGCGAAGTATTTTGCGCTTCTTGCCGCCCTTGCCGTCCCGACACTTATCTGCGCCCTCGTTCCCCTTGCGATGAGTCTCTACGGAAACGTCAATTTCATCCTCTCGCTCTCTTCCCTTTTCGGCTTTTATCTTCTCGGCGCGGCTCTGATCGCCGTGGGGATATTCATTTCTTCTCTTACGGACAATCAGCTCGTGGCGGCTTATACGAGCTTTTTCGTGCTGTTTGCCGTCTATTTTCTCGGCAACGTCTCGAAGATGATCCCGTCTGACCCGGCGGTCTGCGCGGTCATTTTCGCCGTCCTTGCGGCTCTTATATGTCTTGTTTTCTATAACCTCACCAAAAGCCGCGCTCTCGGGATCGGGCTCTGGTGCGTTCTTCTGATCCCGATAATCCTCGTATCAATACTTTCTCCGCAAACTCCCGCCTTGTGTCTTGCGTTTATCTGCTCCCGGGCCGCCCTTTTTGACAGACTGGGCAATTTTTCGCTCGGGATCTTCGACGCCGTGACGCTCGTTTTCTATATATCGGTTTGCGTTCTTTTCGTTTTCTTCACGGTCCAGTCCTTTGAGAAGAGGAGGTGGAGCTGATGAAAAACAGACGGATCAAATTCGGAACGCAGACTCTTCTTCTCTGCGCCGCACTCGCCGCGGTGCTCGCCGCCGTCAACGTCCTCGTCGGATTTCTTCCAAAAAGTGTCACCTACGCGGATCTTACATCGCAGAAGCTCTACACCATCGATCCTCAGACCGAAAGCGTCGTTCAGAGCCTCGATAAAGACATCGACGTCTATCTTGTCGCGCAGACCGGAAGCGAGGACGACGGCATAAAAATAATGCTCGAAAAGTATAAGCTCCTCAGCCCGAAACTTCACGTCGGTTTTGTCGATCCCGTGGTGAATCCCAACTTCGTCGGGAAATATACCAACGTTTCACTCAACGAGAACTCACTGATCGTCGAATGTAAAGAGACCGGTAGGACGAGGACGATAGACTATACGGAAATATACGCGATGATAGAAGACGAGAGCATAGAAATGTATAACCTGACGGGAGAATACTATCCCGACACGTTCTGCCTGGAGGACAGGCTGACGAGCGCGATAAACTATATGGTGACGGACAAACTCCCGGAAATACTCTTCCTCTCAGGTCACGGCGAAAGCGATCCCG
>JAFTEP010000202.1 GCA_017453605.1 Clostridia bacterium | reverse complement strand
CTACAAGCGCGAAAGAGGGCTTCCCGTTCTCGACAGAGAAAGAGAGGAAGCGCTCATAAGAAAGAACGTCGGCGCTTTCCCGGACGAGGAATTGAAAAGCTATTACGCCGATTTTCTCAGAGGCGTGATGAAGACCTCGCGCGCGTTCCAGGAGGATAAGATCAACGGAGTGACGGTCGCGTTCTGCGGAGTGCCGGGCGCATACGCCGGGATCGCCGCGAAAAAGATCGTGCCCGGAGCGAGGCTCGTCGCGAAAAAGGACTTCCGGAGCGCGTACGACGCGGTGACCGACGGAGAATGCACTCTCGCGGTGCTCCCTATCGAGAACAGCACGGCGGGAGAAGTCGCGCAGGTGACGGATATGCTCTTCAACGGAAGTCTTTTTGTCACGGGGATCTACGATCTTGCGATCAGGCACAGTCTGCTCGGCATAAAGGGCACAAAGATCGAAGGGATAAAAAAGATCGTGAGCCATCCGCAGGCTTTGGCTCAGTGCGAGAGCTTCATCCAGAAGCACGGATGGGAGATAATAGCCTGCGAGAACACCGCGGTCGCCGCGAAAAAGGTCGCCGAAAGCGGCGATCCGACGCTTGCCGCAATAGCCGCCGGAGAAGCCGCCGGGCTTTACGGCCTGAGCGTTCTCGCCGAAAGCATCGCCGATACCGCCGTCAACACCACGAGGTTCGCCGTGCTCTCGAGAGCGCCCGGCTCTCTCAAGAGTTCCGGGGTACATTCGGTGATAATGTTCACTGTCAGAAACGAAGCCGGATCTCTCGCGAAGGCGATAGACATCATCGGCTCGGCGGGCTTCAACATGAGGGCGCTCAGATCGAGACCGATGAAGGAGCTTTTGTGGCAGTACTACTTCTACGCGGAGGTCGAGGGAGAGATATCCTCGCCCAAAGGTGAGGAAATGATGAAAAAACTCTCGGGCTGCTGCGACAGACTCAAAAAGCTCGGAAGCTTCACCTATCCCGCGACGATAGCATAAATAGGATGAACGATATACGGAGGAAGAAATGACGCTCTACGTGAAAGCCGGAGAAAGTTCGTATCCGGTGTATATAGAGGTCGGTATTACGGACAGGCTCGGCGAGCTTTTTGACCTGAACAGAAAAGTGCTGATCGTCACCGACAAAAACGTCAGCCCGGAGGCGGTCTCGTCCGTTCAGGGAGCCTGCGCCGATCCGAGGCTTCTCATACTCGAGCCGGGAGAAAAAAACAAGAGTTTTTCGGGGCTTGAAAGGCTGTGTCGATTCATGCTCGAAAACGGCTTCACGCGGACAGACGCGGCGCTCGCGCTCGGTGGCGGAGTGATCGGAGACCTGACGGGACTTGCGGCGGCTCTCTATATGCGCGGGATCGACTTCTACAACGTCCCGACGACGCTTCTGTCGCAGGTGGATTCCTCTATCGGCGGAAAGACCGCGATAGATCTCGGGAAGACAAAAAACGCCGTCGGAGCCTTCAAGCGTCCCAAGGGAGTGGCGATAGACCCGAAGCTTCTTCTGACGCTGCCGAAAAAACAGCTCTCTAACGGGCTGGCTGAGGCGATAAAGATGGCGGCGACCTGCGACGAGAGGCAATTCTGCCTGATGGAGCGCGAGGACTTCGACGCGATACTGCCGCAGATAATCGAGGGCAGTCTGAGAATAAAAAAAGATATAGTCGAAAAGGACGAGAAAGAGAGCGGACTCAGAAGAGTCCTGAACTTCGGACACACTATAGGGCACGGGATAGAGGCTGTCACGGGAATGGAGCACGGAGAGTGCGTCGCGCTCGGGATGACGTTCATGTGCGCCAAGGAGATAAGGCCGAGGCTCGAACGGCTTCTGAAAAAGGCGGGACTGCCGACGCGAGTCAGTCTCGACGCCGATGCGGTGCTGAGAGCGATCGCTTCGGACAAAAAGGCCGAGGGCAACGAAATAAACTACGTTTTCGTTGAAAATATCGGCAGTTTTTCGTTCAGAAAATGCTCTTTTGAAGAATTTTCGCGCCGCTTCGGCGCTATGATCGCGGGGGAAGGCTGAAAATGAAAAACACGTTCGGAAACTCCGTCGCCGTCACTCTTTTCGGTGAGAGCCACGGAGAAGCCGTCGGCGCCGTCCTCGACGGGATGGCGCCGGGGATAGAGATAGACGAAGAGCTCATCGCCAGACAGATGCGTCTCAGACGCGGGACCGACTCCCTCTCGACCGCGAGAAGAGAGGAAGACAAGGTCCGCTTCCTCAGCGGAGTCCGCGCCGGGAAAACGACGGGGACGCCGATCTGCATGATAATCGCTAACCGGAATCAAAACAGCGCCGACTACGCCGTAAAAGACGGCGCGCCGATGATCAGGCCCGGACACGCGGACCTCACCGGATGGATCAAATACCGCGGATTCAACGATCCGGCCGGAGGCGGTCACTTCTCGGGGAGGATCACGGCGGGGCTCGTCGCGGCGGGCGCGGTCGCGCTGAGCGCGCTGAAAGAGTGCGGCGTGAAGATCGGCACTCACATCCTCTCCTGCGCGGGGATAAAAGACGCGGGCTTTGATCCCGTCGATCCCGAAAAGCAGATAGAAGAGCTTTGCGGAAAAGAGTTCGCCGTGCTCGACGAAAGTGCCGGCGAAAAGATGAAAGAAGCGATCCTCGCGGCAAGAGAAGACCTTGACAGCGTTGGCGGCGTCCTCGAGACCGCCGTCACGGGGCTTCCCGCCGGAGTCGGAGAACCGTGGTTCGACACGGTCGAGGGAGAGCTTTCGCACGCTCTGTTTTCGATCCCCGCCGTCAAGGGCGTAGAGTTCGGGAAGGGCTTCGCGCTCGCGGACATGATGGGCAGCAAGGCGAACGATCCGTTCAGGATGAAGGGATCTATGATAACGACCGAAACGAACAACTGCGGAGGGATCCTCGGAGGGATCACGAACGGGATGCCGGTGATTTTCCGCACCGCCGTCAAGCCGACGCCGTCGATATATAAAAAGCAGAAGACCGTCTTGATCGACAAGGGAGAGGACACCGAGATCGAGATCAAAGGCAGACACGATCCGGCGATCGTCCACCGGGCGAGAGTCGTGCAGGACAGCGTGAGCGCTCTGGTGCTCTGCGATTTGCTCAGCGTGAGATACGGAACGGACTTCCCGTTTATTTTAGCAAAAAAATGAAGTACGGGCTGATAGGAGAAAAGCTCCCGCACAGCTATTCGAAACTCATTCACGAGAGCATCGGAAGCTATGAATACGAACTGAAAGAGCTTGCCCCGGACGAAGTGGCGCCGTTTATGGAGCGCGCGGACTTCGAGGGGATAAACGTGACGATCCCCTACAAGCGCGCGGTGATCCCCTTTCTCGATCAAATAGACGAGAAAGCGAAAAAAATCGGCGCTGTTAACACCGTCGTGAAAAGAGACGGGAAGCTTTTCGGCTTCAACACCGATCACTTCGGTTTGACCTGCCTGATAAACAGCGTCGCCGGAGACGTCGGGGGCAAAACGGCGCTGATCCTCGGCACGGGCGGCACGTCCCTCACGGCGCGGGCGGTGCTCGAAGATCTGGGCGCGGCCGGTCTTGTCGTGAGCCGCACGCCCGGACCGGGACAGATCGGCTACGAAGAAGCCGTGAGAACGGACGGCGTAAAACTGATCGTCAACACGACTCCCGTGGGGATGTTCCCGCACCCGGACGAAACACCGACAGATCTTTCGGGATTCGGAGAACTCGAGGCGGTGATAGACGCGATCTACAACCCTCTCAGAACAAAATTCGTCTGCGAGGCGATTCAAAGGGGGATCGCGGCGCGGGGCGGGTTGTTGATGCTCGTCGCGCAGGCGGTAAAAGCAGCGGAACTTTTCACGGGAAAGACATATCCCGACGGGATAATTGAAGAAGTTTATAAAAAAACGGTGTTCGAAAAAGAAAATATCGTCCTCAGCGGTATGCCCGGGAGCGGAAAGAGCACCGTCGGGAGGATCCTCGCCGAAAGGCTCGGGAAAGAATTTCTTGACACCGACGAGCTGATAACAAAAAAGACCGGGAGGACACCGGCGAGGATAATAACGGAAGACGGAGAGAAGTTTTTCAGAGAGATCGAGGCGAAGACCGTCGCCGAAGCCGCGAACAGCTCGGGGAAAGTGATCGCGACGGGCGGCGGAGCGATCCTGAACGAAGAGAGCGTGAAGGCGCTGAAAAGAAACGGAAGGATCTTTTTTCTCGACAGAGCGCTGAAAGATCTTATCCCGACTTCGGACAGACCGCTGTCGAGCGACGAGAACAAACTGAAAAAGATCTATTCGGAACGGATAGACGTCTACCTTTCGACCTGCGATCACAGAATAGAGTGCGAAAACTCTCCCGAAAAGACCGCCGGGAGGATAACGGAGATACTGAAAAGATGAAATTCAGGATAATAAACGGCCCGAACCTCAATCTTTTAGGGATAAGAGAGCCGGATATCTACGGAAAAGAGACATACGCCTCGCTTGTGGAAAAGATACGGGAATACGCCGAAAAAAACGGCGACGAAGCGGAGTTTTTCCAGTCGAACCACGAGGGAGACCTCGTCGATTTCATACAGGGCGCGCTCGGTGAAAGCGACGCGATCGTGATAAATCCCGGAGCGTACACCCACACGTCCGTCGCGATCCTCGACGCTGTGAAAGCCGTGAAGATCCCGACAGTCGAAGTGCACATATCGGATCCCGACGCGAGAGAAGATTTCCGCAGGGTCAGCTACATCCGCGCCGCCTGCGCCGCAACGGTCTCGGGAAAAGGCACCGACGGATATTTAGAAGCGATGAACATACTAAAGAGGCTCGGAAAATGAAGATCCGCGTCAGTCCCTCACGCCTTTCGGGCGAAGCGAAGGCTCCCCCGTCAAAAAGCGCCGCGCACAGGCTCCTGATCTGCGCGGGGCTCGCGAAAGGCGAAAGCAAGATAAAGAACGTCGCCTTTTCAAACGACGTTCTCGCGACGCTCGACTGCCTCAAAGCTATCGGCGCCGGAATAACGGTCAGCGGCGATTTCGTGAAGATCGCGGGCGCCGAAGAAGTCTCTCCCCTCTCCCCGCTCCGTTGCCGAGAGAGCGGGAGCACGCTGAGATTTTTTATACCGATCGCTCTCACTTTGGGCAAAACGTCTGTTTTCACGGGAAGCGGACGGCTTTTCGAGAGACCTCTCGGAGTCTACGAAGAGATCTGCCGGGATCAGGGGCTTGGTTTTGACTTGTCTTCCGCTTCTCTTTCCGTCCGCGGTCCGCTTCGCGCCGGGGTTTTTGAGGTGCCGGGAAACGTGAGCAGTCAGTTTGTCACCGGGCTTTTGTTCGCGCTGCCGCTGCTCGAAGAAGACAGCGGGATCAGAATAAAAGGAAAGCTCGAAAGCGCGCCCTACGTCGACATGACGCTCGACGCTCTGAAGATCGCGGGGATAAGGATAGAGCGCACGGAGAGCGGCTTTTTCGTCCCGGGAAACCAGAGCTATCTGCCGTTTGAAAAAACCGTCGAGGGAGATTTCTCGAACGCCGCGTTCCTCGACGCGCTCGCTCTTATAGGACACGACGTCAAGGTCACGGGATTAAACGAAAACAGTCTGCAGGGTGACAGGATCTACAGGGAATATTTCGGGCTGATAAAAAATTCCTCTCCCGTTCTTCCGGTGGACGACTGCCCGGATCTTGCGCCGATACTTATGGCAACGGCGGCTTTTTTCAACGGGGCGACGCTGACCGGGACGGCGCGTCTCAGGATAAAAGAGAGCGACCGCGGACTTGCGATGAAGACGGAGCTCGAAAAGTTCGGTGCGAAGGTAAAAACAGACGATAATTCAATTACAGTCTCGGGCGGGATAAGGGCGCCGGAAGAAACGCTCTCGTCACACAACGACCACCGGGTCGCGATGAGCCTTTTCGTGCTTCTGACCGTCTTAGGGGGCGAGATCGAGGGCGCCGAGGCGGCGTTCAAGAGCTATCCCGATTTTTACGACGTAATGAAATCACTCAAAGCAGAGGTAGAGATAAATGAAACTTGACAAAAATACGAACATCCTCATCGTCGGTCTCGGGCTTCTCGGCGGAAGCTACGCGATGGCGCTCACAAAGAAGGGGTATAAGGTCAGCGCGGTCACGAGGAGCAGGCGATCTATAGACGTGGCGCTCAAAAACTCGCTGATACGGGAGGGCACGAACGAACCCGACCCGAAGCTGATAGGAAAAGCCGAGCTTGTGATCTTCGCTCTTTATCCCCACGCTTTCGTCGAATGGATAGAAAAAAACCAGCATCTTCTTAAAAGCGGCGCGGTCATTACGGACGTGACCGGCGTCAAGGGAACTTTAGTAAAAAAGATCCAGGGGATGCTGAGGGACGACGTCGAATTCATCGCCGCGCACCCGATGGCGGGAAGAGAGGTCAGCGGCGTCGAGAACAGCGACGATTCGATCTTCGAGGGCGCCAACTACGTCGTAACTCCGACCGAAAAGAACACGCCGGAAGCGATAAAGGTCTGCGAGGATCTCGGACGCGCGCTCGGCTTCGCGAGGATCTCGAGGCTCGACCCCGAGGAGCACGACAGGATCATCGCCTTCGTCTCACAGCTCACGCACTGCATCGCGATCTCGCTCATGACCTGCAACGACGCCGACCACATCGGCACCTACACGGGCGACTCCTTCCGCGATCTGACGCGCATCGCCAACATCAACGAGGTCATGTGGACGGAGCTGTTTCTGGACAACCTCGACGCGCTGATCCACCAGATGGATCTGTTCGCCGCGGAGTTCGGCCGCCTGCGCTGGATGCTCGCGAGCCGCGACGTGGAAGGGATCAAGGACACGATGCGCAAATCCACCGCACGGCGGATCGCACTCGACCAGGGCAAGTAACCGGAGGACGATGATCATGGACGATTTCAAAGCGCACATTTCCTTTGACAATCCCTTCGAGGGCACGATGAACATGCACTTCATCCGCAAGCTGCCGATCCCGAAGGAGGTCAAGAAGCAGTTCCCTGTGCCGGAGGCGCTCCGCGCCGTTCGGCTGCAGAACATTCTGAACATCCGCGCCGTGCTCTCCGGCGAGAGCGACAAGCTGCTGCTGATCATCGGGCCGTGCTCGGCCGACCGGGAGGACAGCGTGCTGGAGTATCTCACCCGGCTGCGCAAAGTGCAGGATCAGACGGCGGACAAGCTCGTGATCGTGCCGCGCATCTACACCAACAAGCCGCGCACGACCGGCGACGGCTACAAGGGCATGCTGCATCAGCCGGATCCGGGCGGGCG
>JAFTEP010000201.1 GCA_017453605.1 Clostridia bacterium | reverse complement strand
GGGATCGAGCCCGAGCTTTTTTGCGACCATCGGGAAAGTCGCTCCGGCGAGCTTTGCGACGATGACTCCGCAGACCAAAGTCAGACAGATCGCGGCGGAAACGAGCGGATCTCTGCCGTCGAGGAGGGTGATCTTCAAAAAGTTTGCCGAGCCGAGAGTGATCGCGCACATGACGGCGACGCGCATTTCCTTGAAGACGACCTTGAAAAAGTCACTCCAGCCGATATCGCCGAGGCTGAGAGCGCGGATGACGGTGACGGAGCTCTGCGAGCCGGAGTTTCCTCCGGTGTCCATGAGCATCGGTATGTAGGCGGTGAGGATGACCATTTTCGAGAGCTTTTCCTCGAAGCCGGCGATGATCAATCCGGTGAAGGTCGCGGAGATCATCAGGATCAGAAGCCACGGGATACGGGTCAGGTAGATCTTGAAGACGCTTCTTTTGAGATAGCTTTCCTCGACCGGCGTCACGGCCGCCATGATCTCGATGTCTTCGGTGCTCTGCTCTCTCATGACGTCCATCGCGTCGTCGACGGTGACGATGCCGACGAGTCTGTTCTCGGTGTCGACCACGGGAAGAGCTAAAAAGTCGTAGCGGTCGAAGTCCTTGACGACTTCTTCCGCGTCGGTATGGGTCCCGACGCTGACGACGTTCGTCTCCATGATGCTCTCTATCGTCTGATCGAGTTCGGCGCGGAGCATATCTATGACGGAAACGACGCCTATAAGGTGTCTTGTCGCGTCGATCACGTAGCAGGTGTAGACGGTCTCTTTGTCGAGCCCTTCTTTTCTGATCTTGTCGAAGGCCTGAAGGACGGTGAGCTCCTTCCTGAACGAAACGTACTCGACTGTCATCAGGCTTCCGGCGCTGTCGGGCGGATAGGACAGAATAGTGTTTATCTGCCCGCGCTTGTCCTGAGAGGTGTTCTGCAGGATCCTTCTGACGATGTTGGCGGGCATCTCTTCGATGATGTCGATGGTATCGTCCATGAACAGCTCGTCGAGCACTCCCTTGAGTTCAACGTCGCTGAAGGCTTCAATGAGCTTCTCCTGGGTGTGGGGATCGATCTCCACGAAGCAGTCCGCCGCCTGATCTTTTGACAGAAGTCTGTAGACGACAAGAAGCTCTTTTTCATCCGCGAGAGAGTCGATGAACGGAGCAAGGTCCGCGGGAAGGATCTCGCGCATCTGATTTTTCAGTTCCTGAAGAGAGCCGTTTTCCAGAAGCTCTTTCAGGGTCTCGGTCAGATCTCTGACCTCAACGTTTTCCATTTTTACCATTCCTTTCGTTTTTTCATTTCATCCGTTAAATATTTGAAATACAAACGAAAGGGCGTACCGGGTCGGGAAGATCATCCCGAAAGGCGGACAGAACAACGGACGTTCCGCCGTCGGCACTGCCCTCGTCGGTTCACATCCATAAATTCCACCCGCCTTTCAAAAATAAAATATATCCCGTCAAACGCTCATGATGGAAGTGAGGACCATCGGACGGCGTTTGGTGCGCTGATATATGAGCTTCGTGAGTTCGTCGCGGAGAGTCCCGCGGACCGAATTGACGTCGAGTCCGTCGTTGAAGCAGAATTCGATGACCTCCTTCGCCTTCTGACGGATCTCCTCCATAAGCTGTTCGTTTTCCTTTACGTAGATGAATCCGCGGCTTATGATCTCGGGGTCGCAGACCAGATACTTTTCGTATCCGTCGACCGCCGCGGAGACCGCGACCAGACCGTCCATCGAAAGATGACGTCTGTCGCGAAGGACGACACTGCCGACGTCTCCAACGCCGGAGCCGTCGAGAAGGATCCTGCCGCAGGGCGCGTTGCCGGTGAACGCGGCGCTCTTGCCGCCCGGCTCGAATTCGAGGATCCTGCCGATCTCGGGGATCAGCACGTTTGATTTGGGGATCCCCATATAGTAAGCGAGCTCGGCGTTCTTTTTCTGATGCTTGTATTCGCCGTGTATGGGAACGTAGTACTTCGGCTTGACGAGCGCGATGAGCATTTTGATCTCTTCCTGGCAGGCGTGTCCGGAGACGTGGACCTCCGCGACCTGATCGTAGACGACCTCCACGCTCTTCATCAGAAGCTCGTTTATGATGTTTCCGACGGTCCTCTCGTTGCCGGGGATCGGGTGAGCCGAGATGACCACCAGATCGTCCATGCCGAGCTTGACCTTGTCGTGAGTCCCGAACGCCATGCGGTAGAGTGCGCTCATGCTTTCGCCCTGACTGCCGGTGGTGATGAGAGTCAGCTGTTCGGGCTTATACTTTTTCATCTCCTCGACGTCGATGAGGATGTCGTCGGGGATGCGCATATACCCGAGGTTGATGGCGGTGTTGATGATGTTGACCATGCTCCTGCCGAGGATCGCGACCTTGCGGCGGTGCTTCTTCGACGCGTCTATGATCTGCTGAACGCGGTGTATGTTAGAAGAGAAGGTCGCGATGACGATGCGCTTCTTGGTGCCGGTGAAGATCTGCTCTAAAGAGGCGCCGACCTTTCTTTCCGTCGGGGTGAAGCCGGGGCGCTCGGCGTTGGTGGATTCGCACAGAAAGGCGGTCACGCCTTCCCTGCCGAGTTCGCCGAAGCGAGTCAGATCGGTCATTTCGCCCTCTATCGGTGTGGAGTCGATCTTGAAATCGCCGGAGACGACAAAGGTCCCGGCGGGACTCTTGATCGCGAAAGCGACGGAATCCGCGATAGAATGGTTGACGCGGATGAACTCGACGCTGAACGCGCCCGCCCTGATGACGTCGCCCGCCGCGGCGCACCTCATATCGACGGTCTTTTCCATTTTGTGTTCGATAAGCTTGTTCTCAAGGATGCCGAGAGTGAGTCGCGTAGCGTAAACGGGAACGTTGACTGTTTTCAGAACGTAGGGCAGAGCGCCTATGTGATCCTCGTGTCCGTGGGTTATGAAGATGCCGCGGATCTTATCGGCGTTCTTTTCAAGATAGGTGACGTCGGGGATGACAAGGTCTACGCCGAGCATATCGCCGTCGGGGAAACCGACGCCGCAGTCAACGATGACGATGTCGTTTTCATATTCAAAGACGGTGAGATTTTTGCCGATCTCACCGAGCCCGCCGAGAAAGACGATCTTCTGGCGGGAGGCTTTTTGTTTTTTTGCCATAGATTCTCCTTTTTTAAGTAATTTTGGGGGTTATGTAGCTGTCCCCAAAGGCGGGAAACAGCAAAAAGTTCAATTCAAGATCAGATCCTGAGCCCTGTCGCAAAGCTCTCGCGCCGCTTCGGTGCGGGTGGACTGTGCCCAGATCCTGAACGCGCCGGGACCGCCGGGAACGATCCTGACGTTTTCGCCGTCGAGAAGACCGTTTGAGGCGAGGTCGTTGATCTTTTCGGCGAAGCTGTCCCGGCTCCCTGAGATAAGGACGAAGCGTTTTTCGACGAAAACGGGAGGGATATCCGAGAGCATTTTCTCAAGCCGGTCAGTACCGAACACCGTGGCGAGCCTTAAAAGCTCGGCGGCGGCAAAAGCGGGATCGAAGAAATAAAGGCGGTCGAGAGTCGTCGGAGACTCGTTTTTTCTCGAAACGTCGTCTAAGACGGCGGCTGTGGGAAAGCGCCTTGTGAGAAGAGACGGGAGCGGCGGTTCGAAATAGACGCGGCGCTGTCCGGAGCGGCTCAGAAAGAGCCCGGTCACGCTGAGCGGATCGAACTCCGCTCCGTCCGGAAAACGCACCGACACTCCGTCCTCGCCGAAGCCGAAAACGAGCGCGGCGTCGGCGCCGCGGCGAAGAGCGTTCGCGAAATAGGCGGCCGAAAGAAGATCGGACGCTCCGGGTCCGGAATCGCAGGTGAAGGGCGGACAGCCGGAAGGGATACACGAGGCGAGCCGGACAAGGTACATCTGTTTAATAAAGAGGTTCTCAGCGCGGACTGAAACTTCCGTCGGTTCGGGCTCGCTCCTGAAAGCCGCGATGAGCCTTCTTCTGTCGGCGGCCCCGATACCGTAGCCGTCGGGCATAAAGACGCGGATCTTTTCGCCGACGGCAGAGCTCTCGGCAAAAAAGG
>JAFTEP010000016.1 GCA_017453605.1 Clostridia bacterium | reverse complement strand
GACGCATCGCCCGCCAGCTACGCCATAAGGTTCGCGGCGGGTCTTGAGAACGTGGCGGCGGTGCTCTCGGGAATGGGAAACATGGCGATGATAAAAGACAACGTGTCCCACATGAAAAACTTCAAGCCTTTGAACGACCGAGAGAACGCGGCGATAGAGAGAGTGCGGGAAGTCTTCAAAAGCATGGAGCTCGTCCCCTGCACGGGATGCGGATACTGCGCGGAGAACTGCCCGGCGGGGGTGAAGATCCCGCAGATCTTCGCCTGCCTCAATTCGAAGACGGTCTTCAACAACTGGAACAGCTCGTATTACTACCAGACCTCCACCGCCTCCGGCGGCAAGGCGTCCGACTGCCTGGAATGCGGCTCCTGCGAGGAGATCTGCCCGCAGCATCTCGAGATCAGAGAGTTTCTGAAGCAGGCAAAGGAGACCTTCGAGAAAAGATGAAACGTTTCAAGGACTCAAGGTACGGGCTTTTCGTCCACTACGTTTTCGGGATCACTCCGCGCCCGGACCTCACCCTCCCCGACACCTGGGAGGAACTGACGGAAAACTTTGACGCCGAAGCGTTCGCAGACGCCGCCGCGAAAATGAAGGTCGACTACGTCGTCTTCACGGCTTGGCATTTCAGGATGCGCCCTTTATATCCGAGTAAGGTCACGGAAAGCCTCAGACCCGGCTGCAGCAGCAAAAGGGATCTGTTGGGCGACGTGATAGACGCGCTCAAAAAAAGAGGGATCGAGACTATCCTCTACACCCATCCGAGAGACGGACACGATCTGGTCGGAAAAGACCGCGAGGTCACCGGATGGGGCGAGGGCAGCGAAAAAGGCCGAGAGGACACGCCGAAAAAAGAAGATTTCGACTTCAAAAAATGGAACGCCTACGTTCAGGGGCTCTATTCGGAACTCGCCGAAAGATACGGCGGGAGGATCGCCGGATTCTACACCGACGGAGTCGGTCCAACAAGAGGCAGAAGCCCCGGGATGGAAGAAAACTTTCAGATCGTCGACTACACGGCGCTGAGGCGCGTAATGAAAGCTTCCGATCCGGACATGGCGATGATACAAAACTACTTCGGATATATTTTCAGCGACGATTTTGCGATGCCGGAGGGCTTTTTCGGATACGAAAGCGAGATCGGCTTCGATCCCTACAGGCTCCCCGCGCCCTCTGATTCGATCGCGCTCTGTCCCTTCGTCGGCTGGTGGCCTCACGAAAAGAACGCCGTGAGGATGGCGCCCGAAGATATGGCGCTCTACACGCTCTTCGCCGCGTCGTCGAGCAGAGCGGGCGGAGTGTGCTGGGCGAACAGTCCGTTTTCCGGCGGCAGAGAGTGGCCGAAAGACAGCGCCGAAACGCTTTTTGAAACGGGAGAGATCTTAGAAAAATACAGAGAGATCCTCGACTCCGCCCGTCCGTCCGGCTGGCGTCCGACGCTTCCGGGCGAGACTATAGAAAAGCTCGGCGGCGTGTTTTTGGTCGGCGGCGAAGAAAGGGAGATACTGTTTGTAACGGATAAGGCTCCCGAAAAAATCGTCCTGCCGATCCCCGAGGACGGGTCTGAAATATCCGATCCCGAGCCGCTGACGGACGGCGTGAGCGTGAGGGAGTTTTCGAGGACGGAAGACGGATTTGTCATATCCGTGTCCGGTACGGGGCTGCGCGCGGTCGCCTTCAGAAAAACGGGAGGCAAAACGTCCTGCGAATGGATCAACGACGCAGACAAAAGGCTGAGATTCGAGGGAGGCTGGAAATACGTCCATCTGAAAAAAGAGGACCTCTCGCCTCTCGGCTGTTACGACAGCGATTATCACGCCGCGGAGGAAAAAGGCGCGTCCGTCTTCACTTTCTTCGAGGGCGACTTTATTCAGATCTTCACCGCTCCCGCGGAAGACGGAGCGATGGCGAAGGTCTTCATCGACGGAGTCGACGTCGGCGAGTTCACGTCGGGAAAAGCCCCGGCTCTGACGCCCTCTTTTTCGGGAGAGCGCCTTTTCGGCGGAACGCACACGCTCTATATCGTCTCCATTGACGACAGGCCGTTTAAACTGGACGCTATCAAGATTTTGTTGTGATTTAATAACAAAGCTCCCGGATCGTTTCTTTGATCCGGGAGCTTTTGTTATATTTTTCACTTGAAAGGATAAGGCTTCTTTTCGTTTTCGGGTTTGAGCGCTTCGCGGATCAGGCGCAGATACGCCTTCGCGTCGAGCGAGACGAGCCCCGGAGCCGAGATCAGCCGCTCTAACTGAGGGATCAGTTCGCGGTAGGCGGCGGGGTCCTCGTTCGGGAGAGACAGAGGCAGGGTCGCGACGAGCGCCTGACCGTCGTTGATGACGGCGGGAACCGGGATGAGCGCCTCGCCGAAGACAGAGAACATTTCGCTTTCTTCTCCGAGGACGGCTTTAGAGAGGGCGCGGCGGGTGTTTTCGTCCATCGGGAGAGGAGCGTCGTTCCACATCCTGTCCCCGAAGAGATAGAAGCCGCCGGGAAGAGTGAAGGAGTAGTGGTTCCTGTACAGATCCGTCCCGCAGCCCCAGAGGTTCATTTCCGCGCCTATGATCCGGCGCGCGGCTTCGCCCACGGCGAAGGGAATATCCGAAAGCTTTTCGGGATGCTGTTCGCTGATACGCTTGTGAGCGGTGGAATCTGGCGGCGCGAGCTGTTTGGGGTTCCAGAGCGAGAGGCTTTCTTCCGTCATACCGTAGGGCAGATCGAAATAGCAGTCGACGTAGTTGATGTTCAAAACCTCAAAGCCCTGCTCGAGGAATTTTTCCATCGAACAGCCCTCGACAGGTCCCCTGCCGGGGAGGGCGATCCGCCAGAATGAGATGACGACGTCCTCTTTCGGCAGATCGACGGGACGGGAAACGTCGATCGTGTCGTTGTCGAGCATCAGCTTTTTGCCCATAGGTCTGACGATCTCTTCGATCACTCTGCGCGCGAACGCCTGATAGCGCTCGGAATCGTTCTTCCCGAGACCGCTGCAGCGTTCGCAGTGGCACCATTCGCTCATCATCGGGGGAACGTGATCCGGGAAAGCGGGCTCGTCTCCGAAGATGTTGACGTATTCGCAGGGCAGGACCGAATCGAGTTCCAGGATGAGGTCTTTCATAACTTTGAAGACGGCGTCGTTGTTGAGGCAGACCGACCAGTCGACCGCGGAGCGCTTTCCGTCGCGGCAGTCGCAGGCAAGTTCGGGGAAGACTTTCAGAAGAACGGGCGCGTGGTTTGGAAATTCGAGGCTCCCGACCAGCTTCAGCCCGAGAGTTTCGCAAAAATCCCGGAGTTCTTTCAGCTGGGCGAGGGTGTACTGCGCGCCGCGCAAGTGGGGGATCTGCGGATAGACCTCCGAGAGGTACGCGAGACCGCCGGCGTCCAGAAGGTGCAGGTGGACCTGGGAATAGCGGGCGAGCGCGGCGCGGAGGACGAACGCTTTCAATTCGTCTGAAGTGACATCGCCGCCCGGCATATCTATCATCACCGAACGCACCCGGTTGTCGGGCAGGTCGCGGATACCGCGGCGCGGGACGCGCTCACTCTCTGCGAGCTGGCGCAGGACCGCGGCGGCGTGGACGGCTCCCGGGTGATCCGATGAGCGGATAATGATAACGTCGCCGTCTTCGCCGACCGAAAGCCCATATTCCTCGGAGCGGCCGGCGGGAAGCGTCTCGCGGCGGATGAGAGCGGTCCCGGCGTCCGACGGAACAAACTCCCGCTCCGGGAAGATGATCCGCAGGGCTTCGATAAACTTTTCCGCGCCGTCCGACGGATCGAAGACGCGGACTTTCTTCGGAAAATGTATATATCCCGGAAGATATTTTTCTTCTTTAACGCGCGGCAATACCATAGATTTTCTCCTTTATGCTTTGATCGTTTTTCAAACGGATATCTCTATCAGAGCAAAGCCGGAAAACGATCCGGCGGGGACGATGATCTTCAACTTGCCGCCCTCTGTCGACGTCGCGAGAGTCAGCGGCCCGTCCATTTCGGGCGAATACAGGACGGCGGACGAAAGACTGCAGTCAGAAAGTGTGACGCTCACGGGGCTTTCGATCTTTTCCGGCTCCGAATTGAAAAATTCAAGTTCTTCATAGTCCGTGACGGGACGATTTTCTTTGACGAGAGTGCCGGTGAGATTTATGAGCCGGACGGCGGCGCCGTTTTCGGAAAATTTGACGGAAGGCAGGATGAAATACCCCTCGCATTCCACGCTCACGCGCGGTGAGGAAACGATCTTTTTCAAGAACTCCCCGGCGGTCTTCAACTGGATCCCGACGGCGAGATCCGGCGCGGGAGCCTCCACGGGCTTTCCGGGAGCATATCCGTCGACACCGAAAAACAGGATCCCTTCCTGGACCGCGCCATCGGTCAGACCCGGGGCAAGACAGATAATTTGTCCTGAGCCGATGCTTTTTTTCAGGGCGACGGGACGGGAAAAATCGTCTGTAAGAACGACCTGTTCGGGCCTAACGTCCCGGAAGACGTAGTCGAAGCGGCAGCCGCCGACGGTTTTGCCGTCCGGGAAAACGAGGCTGCGCTCTTCTGTGGAGAAGACGGGCTCAAAGATCGCGTCTATCCCGAAGCCCGATAAAAAGCGTTCTCTGACGGCGCCGCTTTGGTCAAATTCGCCGAAATTTCCGACGGTCACGAGAGTCCCTCCCCGTTCGACGAACGCAAACAGCTTCTTTTCGTTCTCCTCCGAGACCGTCGCGGCGTATGGAGCGATTATGGTTTTATGGCGGTCAAGGACTTCGGGAGAGTCGTTTTCAAAGACCATATCCGTCTGAAAGCCGGAAAAATATGCCGCCTGGAGCCACGAAAGAAAGGGGGTCTGGAAAATAAGTTTCGACCTGATCGGAGCGGCGTCTTCCGACAGGTTCAAAGCCTTTTTTCTCGCCAGAAAATGCGCGGGGCTCTCACGGCAGAAATCGCGGGTGGAGGCGCTGAACCAGAAAGCGAGATCGTCCTTCATTTCTCCGCCGAAAAGCGCGTCGAAATGAAGTTCTTCAAAGCGTTTGAGCGGCGCTTCGAGCTTTTTCGTGCGCTCCGAGAAGCTGTCGCCCAGAAATCTCTGACCCCAGGACCAGCAGAGCGAATAGCAGAAATAATACTCACAGTCGAGATGCGGATAGAACATACTCATGACAGGAACGCCGGTGCGCTGTGCGAGAGCGCGGCGGTGTATCGCTTCCGCGGCGAAGACGGGATAGCCCGTCTTTATGCCGAAGGAGTTCTCCGCGAAGATCGCCGTCCACTGATCGGCGCATGCCTCGAAGGGATAGCAGGAGGTGTTGCTCACAAGACAGCGGAAAACGTAGTTGGGGCGGAGCATCCTGAAGCCCAAAGCTTCGTAATGCCTTTTCACGTCGTCCTGGAAGCGCTTTGTCGAAGCGTGTCTGAATTTCATCCAGGCGACAAAAACTTTATCCTCGAAGCGCCCGGCAAAATCCTCCCAGTGCGCGGGATCGGGAAGAGGATACCCCGTCTCTTCAAAGAAAAGCTTGCGGCAATGCTCGCAGGCGCAGTAATCGTGAGAATATATTTCTATATCGTCGGTCATTATGCCGTCGATCTTCACTTCCCTGTAGAGATGCTCAAGATAATTAAAATAGATCCTTCTGAAATCCGGGTTGCTGCAGCACATGACGTGCGTTTTATACCCGGCGTCGCTCCCGGGAAGACCCGTCCCGCCGTTCACCTGCCACATCGAAGAGAGCCTGACGCCGCCGACGGTCGAGAGAGGATCCCGGTTGAAATCGGTAAAGCCCCGAAAAAAGCCCTTTTCCTCTTTTTTTCTGAAAGCCTCCCAGTCGCTCACCGGGCAGCCGTCCGTGTGGAGAAGCAAACTGCTGTGGTGCTCGACGGCCTTCATCCCGAAGCGGTGCGCGGCTTCGGTCATCAGTGCGAGCGCACGGTCGATCTTGTCCCACCACGGATAATAGCTCCATCTCCAGTGACAGCAGTTAAAGATGAGGTGCGTTATCCCCTGCTCCGCCAAAGCGCGGGCGCGCTCGGAAAAATCCCGTTCGGACGCCCTGAAAACGTCTTCGTCGGAAATTTCGATAAAGGTATAAACGTCTTTATTTCCCGTCATCGCGCCGCCTCCGCGTAATTTTACTTTGTCTTTACGATTATCAGCTTGTATACGTCGAGGTCCGAATACAGAGTAAGAAGATCCCCGTCGAGCTTCCAGTCGAGCCTGCCGCCGGAAACGTCCTCAACAGACAGAAGCGTTTTGCCGCCGAGATCGAGAGTCGCTTTCACTTCGTTTATTCTCACCGGCGGGCAGAGGGACTGATGATTGAGAAGGTGGAGTTTCAAAATATCGCCTTTTTCGTAGACGGTGTAGTCGACGCAGGATGGAGCGTCGAGAGTCACGCGGCGCTTGCCGACGAGTTTTTTTATCAGAGCGGCGAAGAGCTCTTTTGACTCCTCCAGAGAGTCGTTTTCTATGCGTCCCGCGCTGTAGATCACTTTCCCCTTGCCGTATTCATTCAAAAAGATCGCGGGGTAGTTTGTCGGGACCATGGGAGGATCGCTGATCGCCGAGGAGAACACGAGCCTGTCGGAGGAGTCGCCGACGGGGAGAGTGACCGTCGCGAGGACTTTCCCTTCGGATACCGGGACGACCTTCTGCAGTTTTTCGTCGAGCTGGTGGGGGTATTTTGCCGTGTGAGAGCCGAAAAGCGCGTCCTCTGCCCCCGCGGGAGCAAGATATCCCGGGCTGATGCCGAAATCGCCCTCGCGCTTCACGCCGAAAAGATCGGAGAGGATAAAATTTCCGTCGGTCTCGCCGTTTTCGTTTCTGAGGGAGGTCATCCCGCTCGCGTAGACCGCGCCGCCCTGCGCGGCGTAGTCCTTCAGAGCCTCTGCCTCTTTTTCGGAAATGAAAGTGAGACCGGGGAGGATCACGACCTTGTAATTTTTGAGTTCGCCGAGATTCTTTTCGCCGAGGATATCGAAATCAATATGCTTTTCGCTCAGAGCCGTGCCGAGAGTGCTGACGCGGTCGTAGAGATAAAAGCCGTCCATTTTCGAGACCGGCTTATAGAAATCGTCGGGCGAGAGCCACGAGAGGTAGTTGGTATATACGGCGACTTCCCTCACGGGGCGCTCGGAGTAGTCGACGTATTTTTCGTATTTCGAGAGATTTTTCTTTATCTCGGGGATCATCGAATAGAAATCCGCGTTCAGAGTACCCGCGGGATCTACGGCGTCGATGAATAAAAAGCTCCCCTTATACATCATTGACGCAAACGCCTGAGTGATAAGCTCGCTCAGGTTTTTATTCATCGTGTGGCGCTCGAGGCTGACGCAGCGGGAGGTCATGAACTCGAAGGGCAGCCTGTCCGAGAGCTTGTAGAGCATCCTGCAGACGGTGTTGACTCCGGCGCGGTCGGTATAGAAATCTCCGGCGAGATAGTCGGAAAGCGAATAGCATCTGTCGTCGTTGAGCCCGTACTTGAGAGGGTGACGGGCGGCGGCGGTCTGGAAGGCGACGGTCACGTCGGGGTCGGCCTCCTTCGCGGCGGCGCGGACCGCCTCAAGATACTTCGCGACGGAATCCGCCTTGAATCTCAGATACTCGAAAAAATTGGGATCGTCCGGGTCGATCGTTTCGGGGAGCGGCTTTCCGAATTTTTTGCGGCAGGACTCGCAGAAGCAGACCGGGGCGGAAATGCCGATCATGTCTATCCACACTCCGTCGGGAGAGTATCTTTGAACGAGCTCCTTAACGTGGGCGCAGACGAGGGCGACGAAGTCGTCGTTGTTTATACAGGGACAGCCGAAACGGCTCTTATCGCGTCTTCTTTTTCCGTCGGCTCCCACGACGTCCCATTCGGGGTGGAGATCGCTCTGCCCGGTGGACCAGGTGTTCGTCTTGGCGATCACGGCGAGACCTCTTTTGCGGCACTCTTCGACGGTCTTCCCGAAGATATCCCTTTCGGCGGCGCGGTGTCTGAGACCTACGTCGGTGGGATAGTAGCAGAGACCGAGACAGCTGCAGGCGTCGACGTACGCCGCAGTCGCACCGGAACGCTTCATGTTCTCCGCGAACACGGCGGGATCGAACGAATCCATATATCCGTCGCCGTTGGGGATGTGCATATCCACAAGGCTCCTGACGGCGCTGTGATAAAACCAGTCTTTCATAAAATACCTCCCGAAAGATTTTTCGTCCGAACCGAGTATAACACAAATCCGGCGGCCGCGCAAGAAGGAAACATAATTAAAGTTAAAAAGTGCAAAAAATTAAGTAAAAAGAGTCAAGACCACCGGCAAAGCCGGTGGCTTGCTCTGCGGGTGTAACCCGCTGGTACTGGCAGGGCTGAAAGCCCTCTGAATAGTCTGCCAACCGCAAGCGGTCTCAAGCAACCGCTAAAGCGGTTGGCTTACTTCTTGCTTGCGTTTACTGGCTCACCCGTAAACGGGTCAACCAGCTCTTTTATGCTCATCTGTTCGTATGCCAAGTCTTCTTGTAGTTGATTCCTTATGTATTGCTCGATTGCCTTTTTGTTCTTCCCTACCGTATCTACATAATATCCCCTACACCAGAATTCTCGGTTCCCATACCTGTATTTCAAGTTTGCATGTTTATCAAATATCATCAGGCTGCTTTTGCCTTTCAAATATCCCATAAAACTTGATACGCTGATCTTCGGGGGTATTGCTACTAACATGTGTATGTGGTCCGGGCATGCTTCTGCCTCTATTATCTCTACTCCTTTCCACTCACACAGTTTCCTGATTATATCCCCTATGTCTTTCTTGATCTTCCCATATATTATTCGCCTCCTATACTTCGGTGCAAATACTATATGATACTTGCAATTCCATGTCGTGTGTGCTATACTGTTCTTGTCAATATTCATTTATTTGACTCCTCCTATTTGTTCTTGCTTGCGGTTGCCAGACCTCTTGCATTATACCATAGGAGGATTTTTTGTTCAACGGCAATAGCCTTTTCTCTTCCACCTGCTTAGCAGGTGGTTTTCTTTCTTACCAAAAAAATACGGTATGCCCGATGGGCATACCGTATTTTGGTGCGAGAAACGGGACTTGAACCCGTACGGTGTAACCACACGCCCCTCAAACGTGCGCGTCTGCCAGTTCCGCCACTCTCGCATATTGCGTTCCGATTCGGTACCGGAACGCTGATTATTATACTACGGCTATCGGGTTTTGTCAAGGGGTATTTTTCAAAAAAACCGCGAAGGCAAAAAAAGTTTTTTTAAGTGTCACGCTTTACGGAGGGATCCAGCGCACGAAAACGGGAAGCCGGGAGCGCGGTAATACTGATTCCCGATCCGAGTAGACGGGCGCCCGGGCGGTACAGATCCCACCTCCGGCGGAAAGGATAGGGCGGGAGAATGCCGGATCAGAGATCCTTTCTGCGGTAGCGGATATATGCGGCGGCGATACAGAGGGCGGAAATTCCGACGCCGATCGCGATCTTCACCCAGTCGAGAGCGCCGTCGGCGCGGATAGAGGCTCCGTCGGTGTAGGCGTAGGGAGTGACGAATTTCAAAAACTTTGCCTTATCGGTGATGTTGGCGACTATGTTCAGAAAATAGAAGCCGAAAACGACGCCGATAGAGGCTCCAACGCTCGCGCCGGAAGCGAAAGCCGAGATCCCGAACGAAATTGCGCCGAACTCGAGAGAGAGGATGAGGTGGGCGGCAAACACGAGGGCGATGACCTTGAAGTCCGCCTTTTCGCCGATAGCGAAGATCGAGAGAAAGCAGACGGCGGCGACGACGGCGTTGAGGATAAAGATCCTTGCTGCAAGTGCGGTGAGCTTTGAAATGACGATACCGCCGCGTGAGACCGGCTGAGTGAATAAAAATTCTCCGGTCTTGTCCTTTTCCTCACCCGCGAGAGCGAGGGCGCCGTAGATCGCGGCAAAGAGCGCGCCGCCGAGACCGAGAGTGTTGGAACATTCGACGCAGAAATAGTCGGTCAGTTCTCCGAAGTTCAGTTTATCCATTCCGAAAGCCGTGCTGAAATCGCCCATCCGGGAGAACGCTTCGTTGATGCTGTCGACCTGTTCGGACATCTGCGGATATATGATGACAGTCACTGCGAGCATGAATGATATCGCGAGAGTCCACACAAGAAGCGAGAACTTCGATCTGTTGAGTTCATGGATGAAGAGAGTCATATTCAGGCCTCCTTCTTATAAAAGTGCATGAAGACTTCGTCGAGCTCGGGATCGGTGACGCAAAAGTCGTCAAAATCAGCGCCGGAGAGCGCCGAGATCAGATCGCGGGGCGAGCCGCTGAACAGGAAGGAAACGTTCCCGTCGTCCGCGATCGGGCGGTCGAGACCGGGAAGCGCCGGCTTCTGCCTCACGCCGCGAAGGACGACCTTCTTTGCTCCCGTATGCGAGAGGTTTTCGACGCTGTCGCAGGCGATCACCCTGCCTTCGCGGATGACGGCCGCCCTGCGGCAGTGTCTGGCGACTTCCGACAGGACGTGCGACGACAGAAAGACTGTCGCGCCGTCCGAGACGCGCCTGTCGAGCTCCGAAAAAAACACCTGCTGCATCAGAGGATCGAGCCCAGAGGTGGGTTCGTCGAGGATAT
>JAFTEP010000200.1 GCA_017453605.1 Clostridia bacterium | reverse complement strand
GGCTTCTCGACCAGAGACTTTGCAATATCCAAAAGGACCTGCTTCATTGTCAGTCTTTACGCTTCCTTTCCCCGGTTCAGTCGATAGCGCCGCTCTTCTTGAGGATGCTTCTGACCGTCTCGGTCGGCTGAGCTCCGTTTGCGATCCACTTCTTCGCCTTCTCGGCGTCGATCTTGATCTCGGGCGGATCGGCCTGAGGATTGTAAGAACCGAGCCCCTCGATGAATCTGCCGTCTCTGGGAGACCTCGAATCCGCGACGACGACGCGGTAGAAGGGGCTCTTCTTTGCGCCGAGTCTCTTGAGTCTGATTTTAACTGCCATGTATTTTCACCTCCTGTGCAAAAATTCTTTTATTTCACCGCGGACCTCCGCGGATGGGAAACCTGGTCTCAGAAGCTGAACGGCATCCTTTTCATGAATTTGTTTTTCTTTTTGCCGGTGAGCTGCTTCATCATCTGACGTGTCTGCTCGTACTGCTTCAGGAGGCGGTTGACCTCCTCGACGGAGGTGCCGCTTCCGGCGGCGATGCGCTTTTTGCGCGGGAAATTGATGACGGACGGATCGTCGCGTTCCTTTGGCGTCATCGAAAGGATGATCGCCTCGGTGCGGTCGATTGCCTTCTCGTCGATCTTGGCGTCCTTAAGAGCGCCGGGCTTCATTCCGGGGATCATAGCCATGATAGATTCAAGCGAGCCCATCTTTCTGATCTGCTTGAACTGCTCGAGATAATCGCCGAGGGAGAAATCCGCTTCTCTGAGTTTTCTTTCGAGTTCCTCGGCCTGCTTTTCGTCGAAAGCCTCCTGCGCCTTCTCGATAAGGGAAAGCACGTCGCCCATACCGAGTATTCGGGACGCCATACGGTCGGGATGGAAGGGTTCGAGATCGTCGAGCTTTTCGCCGACGCCGACGAACTTTATGGGCTTGCCGGTGATGTGTCTGACGGAGAGCGCGGCACCGCCTCTCGTGTCGCCGTCGAGCTTTGTGAGGACGACGCCGGTGATGTCGAGAAGCTCGTCGAAGCTCTGCGCCACGTTCACGGCGTCCTGGCCGGTCATAGAGTCGATGACGAGCAGGATCTCCGTCGGAGAGACCGCCTGCTTTATATTTTTGAGTTCGCCCATCAGCTCCTCGTCGATATGGAGCCTGCCAGCGGTGTCGATGATGACGATATCGTTCGCGCCCTTCGCGGCGGCGGCAAGGCTCTGTGCGGCGATCTTCACGGGGTCACTCAGGCCCTCGACGGAGAAGACCGGGACGCCGATGCTCTCGCCCACGACCTGGAGCTGTTTTATCGCCGCGGGACGGTAGACGTCGCAGGCGACGAGAAGCGGACGCTTGCCCTGCTTTTTGAGCATCTTTGCGAGCTTACCGCTGTGGGTGGTCTTGCCCGAGCCCTGGAGACCGACCATCATGACGACTGTAGGCGGCTTAGGCGAAATGACGAGTTTCTCGTTTTCGCCGCCCATGAGAGCGACAAGCTCGTCGTTGACGATCTTGACGATCTGCTGAGAGGGCACAAGGCTTTCGAGGACCTTTTCGCCGACCGCCTTTTCGGTGACGGAATTGACGAAGTCCTTGACGACCTTGAAGTTGACGTCCGCCTCGAGCAGGGCGAGCTTGATCTCTCTCATCCCCGCCTTGACGTCGGCGGGAGTGAGCTTGCCCTTGTTGCGGAACTTCTTGAAAGCTTCGCTGAGTTTATCGGAAAGGCTTTGGAACAAAAGATCACCTCATAAACGTCACAAAAGACCCGAAAGAGCGTTTTTCAGCTCGTCCGTATCCTGTTGGGAAAGTCCGGGACGGATCGCCTCGGAAAGAGTGTCGAGCCGCTTTTTCTTCACGGCGAGACCGAGCGCGCCCTCGAACCTTTCGAGCTCGGCGGCGCTTCTTTCAAGAAGATCTCTCACTCCCTGGCGGGAGATGCCGGTCTGCTGGGAGATCTCCGAAAGGGAAAGATCGTCGCCGTAGTACATCAAAAAAACGTCCTGCTTTTTTTCTGAGAGAAGCGGACCGTAAAGATCGAAAAGCTCGTTGAGGAAAAGCTTTTTTTCAAACACTCCGAGCTCACCGCCTCACTGTAAAGTTTTTTTCTTTACAGCCGTTATTATACCCTAAAGGCGCTTTCTTGTCAACATGGCGGGATTTTATTTACAAAAAATTCACAGTTTGAGACCCCGCCCGAGACTTCAAAAATTTGCAAAAATATAAAGGATTTAAAACAGTATGATAAAAAAATCTTTGTATGATTTTAGCGAAAAATCAATTTGAGGGAACGT
>JAFTEP010000199.1 GCA_017453605.1 Clostridia bacterium | reverse complement strand
GCGAAGAGAAGATGCCCGCCCGCCAGCAATCCTGCCGCTAAAAATAATGCATAAAGAATTACGTCTTCCTTTAAAACACCGTGTTTTTTGGATAAACGAATAAAAACAAACCCCGAAATTAAAACTCCGAGGATGGCAAACAGCGAATAAGTGCCTATTTCTTTGCCGAAAACGTAAATAATCGGATACATAAAACAAATAAAGCGGGACAACCTATTTCGGGATTGCCCCGCGAATCAATATAGATATTACCAATTCAACGACGAAAGAGCGCCGATGCTTGAAGCGGTTGAACAAACACATACCGTGCACGTCAGGAAGAATACGCCGGCAAAGCAGCAACCGATAATCGAACATACAAGCCCGGCAGTCCCGATTCCGCTTCTATAGCCCGCGGCTAAGCCTTTTTTGCGTCCGACGACCGCGCATACAAGTCCGATAATGCTTGTCGCAAGCGCGGCGATGTTGATCATATACCACCAACAAAGAACTATGGAAACGATCCCGAGAACAAGTCCGGCTATGCAAAGCCCTTTTCCGGGAAAATTCTGCGGAGGAACAGGAGAATATGGCTGCTGATTCATTTTTTTACCTGCTTTCATGGTTTTTACCGATAGAGAGGACTTATTATATGAAAACGCATTATTTATGCGCACTTTTTTCTTCTTTATCGGAATGTTCATAATAAAGAAGAAGGTTTTAAAAAATTCGTTTTCCTCTCAGGTGAAACCGTACAAAGGAATAAACATTTTAATATCCCGAAATCTCCTTTCAGAAAATGATAAACAACGCCGTTGCCTTTTTTCATTTTTGCACCTATATAGGTGCAATCTTATTATAATTTATCATTATAATTTTGTCAAGGCTTTTTTTATTTTTTTTACGGTTGCACAAGGAGGTCGTTTTGAACGCCAATGTCGAAAAAAGGATTGGGCAAAACGTTCGGTACCTGCGGGAAAAAGCGGGTATGACTCAAGAGCAGCTTTCGGCAAAACTGCAGCTCAACGGCTGCGATATAACGCGGAGCGCTCTGGCAAAAATCGAAGTAGGTCAACGTCACTTATATCCCGATGAAATAATCCTCATTAAAACCCTGCTTTCAGTTTCTTATGACGAATTATTTCAATTATAGAAACGTACCGTTGTATTTACCCGTCGAATACGCAAAAAACCGCTGCCGTACCCGATCCGGATACGGCAGCATCTCTCTGTTTAAAATAATGTTTTCCCTTTAGTCCCGGGGTCAAGGGGACTGGTCCCCTTGCAGGTCGAGGGCGGAGCCCTCGCAGGGTCAAGGGACAGAGTCCCTTGCGGGTAGAGGGCGGAGCCCTCGCGGGGGCGCGTCAATTTCCTTCCGCGACTGTCTGAGGCTGTTCGAGATCCTTCTGCGAGAGGACGATCTGTCCGTTCTCGAAGTAGCCGTCGTAGACCCTCGGCTCCGCGCCCTCGCTGACCGGCGGCCAGGTGTAGACGCCCTTACCGTTCATCCTGTTGTCGACGAAGTCGCCCGTGTAGCTCTCGCCGTTCGCCCAGGTGTATGTGCCCGTTCCCGTGCGCACGTCGGCAAGAAAATCGCCCGTGTAGACGTCGCCGTTCGCGTAGTAATAGGTTCCTACGCCCTGCTTGAGATCGTCGGCGTACGTGCCCTCGAACCTCGATCCGTCCGGCCATGTGTGGACGGCGTTCCCGTTCTTGCGGTTGTCCTTAAAGCCGCCCTCATATCTTTCGCCGCTCTTCCATGTGTAGACGCCCTGCCCGGACCTTACGCCCTCGGTCATCGAGCCCTCGTAGACGTCGCCGTTGACGTAGGTGAACTTTCCCGTGCCGTCCGGCAGACCCTTTTTGAAGCTGCCCTCGTAGACGTCGCCGCCGGAATAGGTCATCTTTCCCTGTCCCTCCGGCTGGAGATAGACGATGTCGCCGACGTAGACGTCGCCGTTGTTGTAGGTGATCGTCTTCGTGTCCATATCGAGCTGAGCCTCGAGATCCGCGGAATAGTAGATCGTGCCGCTGGTCGGGATCTCGTTGACGACCTTCCCGACGAACTTCACTCCGCCTTCATATTCGACCAGTCTGTAGTTCATCCTGTACCACACGAAAGCCAGCGTGATGACCAGAAGGAACACCGCGACCGCGATGATCGCCACGATCGGATGAGACTTCGGGAGCGATTTTTTTCTTTCCATTTTTGATATCTCCTTTTCGCTTGCAAGAGCCATAAAGACCGTCCGGGATTCAGTTCATGAACGGGAGACTCAAGGACTCCGTGTCGAAGATCAGGCTCGCCGCCATCCATACGAGAACGAGAGCGGCTGTGAAGATCCCGAGCATGACGAGCGTCTGCGCGATTCCGCCGCGCTTTTTGCAGAACATATCCTGCGCGCGCTGAATATTATCTTCCCGGATAAAATATCTCGGCTCGCTTTTTTCTCCGGCGGCGCCCGACGCGCCCGAACTCTCTCCCGCGGCGTCCACGACGCGCCTCAGGCTCGAATAGCGCCTCAGAGAAAGCCTTGCGCTCGGGGGAAGACCGAGTTCTTTGAGAGTCAGCGCGCTCTGTTCATCGGCGCATTTTTTCTCCAGAAGCGCCTCGACGGTCTTCTTCGCCCTCGGGAGCGAATATGCGATCCAGAGGGACACGATAACGACTCCCAACCAAACGGGAACGAGAATCAGAAAAATTTTGAAGTCAAACATTATTTTATACCAGAACGTCCTCTCCGCAGAGGTTCGTGATGAGTTCCTCGAGATCGTCGCTGTCGAAGTATTCGAGCGTGATCCTTCCCGCGCCGTCAGCTTCGGGTTCTATGGAGCACTTCCTGCCGAGAGCGGCGGCGATCTTCTGCGCGAGCTCGTTCATGTGGGCTTTCAAAACCTCGTCGGCCTGTGCTTTCGGCGGCTTCGGCTTTTTGAGCGCGCCCTTGACGAGCGCTTCCGTCTGTCTGACGGAGAGGTTTCTGTCGACTATCACCTTGACGGCTTCCTTCATCGTGTCCGCGTCGGCGAGAGAAAGCAGCGCTCTGCCGTGACCCGCGCTGATGACGCGCGTCCGGATCAGGCTTTTCACAAAGTCCGGCAGACCGAGAAGTCTCAAAGAATTGCTGACCGCCTCGCGCGACTTTCCGACTCTCGCGCCGGCCTCGGCGTGAGTGACGCCGTATCTTTCGACGAGCTTCTCGAAGCCTTCGGCTTCCTCGAGCGGATCGAGATCTTCCCTCTGAAGGTTCTCGATCAGCGCCATTTCGGCGGCGGTGCGGTCGTCGACTTCCTTCACGATGACCGGGAGTTCCTCCAGCCCCGCCATCTTTGCGGCTCTGAGGCGCCTTTCGCCCGCTATGAGCTGATAGCTTCCGTCTTTCGGTCTGACGATCAAAGGCTGGATGACGCCGTGGGTCTTTATGGAGTCCGCGAGCTCTTCGAGAGCCTTCCGGTCAAAATTCTTTCTGTTCTGATCGGCGTCCGGAACGATCAGATCTATCTGCAGGAGCTCTACGCCGTTTTCCTGCCCTGTTCCGGCGTCGGGCGATTCGGTGAAGAGGGAATCGAGCCCCCTTCCGAGGCTTTTCCTTGCCATTTTCACGCCTCCCTTTCCAAAAGCTCGCGGGCGATCTCGGCGTACGCCGCCGCGCCCTTTGAGTGCTTGTCGTAGTAGTTTATGGGCTGACCGTGGCTCGGAGCCTCGCTCAGACGCACGTTTCTCGGGACCGCGGTCTTGAAGAGCTTGTCGGGGAAATACTTTTTGATCTCGTTTTTGACCGCGTGAGAGAGATTGAGCCTTCCGTCGAACATCGTGAGGATGATCCCCGTGATCTTCAGCGCCGGATTGTAGAGCCTTTTGACGGTCTTTAAAGTGAACGACAGAGCACTCAGCCCCTCGAGAGCGAAAAATTCGCACTGCATCGGCACGATCACTCCGTCCGCGGCGGTCAGCGCGCCTATAGTCAAAAGACCGAGCGAGGGAGGACAGTCTATGAGTATGTAGTCATAGTCGCCGCATATCGGTGCGAGGGCGTTTTTCAGCACGCTCTCCCTTTTTTCGCGGTCGGCGAGCTCGAGCTCCGCTCCGGCAAGTCCCATTTCGGACGGGATGACCCAGAGGTTTTCAAACGGGGTCTTCAGGACCGCTTCACTTATCGGCGCGCCCTCGACGAGGACCGCGTGAAGGTCCGTCTTCAGTTTTCCGCGCTTTATCCCGACTCCGCTTCCGGCATTTCCCTGCGGATCGCTGTCGATCAGCAGGACTCTCTTCCCGCGCGCTCCGAGAGCCGCCGCAATGCTGACGGCGCTCGTTGTCTTCCCCACGCCGCCCTTCTGGTTCGCGAATGCGATTATCCTTGCCATCTGGTTCATCTCCGGTCATTCTTTTACCCGGTTATTATATCAAATCGCTCCCCTTTTGTCAATATTAAAAGCGTTTTTCGGCGACGTTTCACGTGAAACGTCGCTTTTTGGCTTCTATCATCCCTTTTCCGGAACGTTTCACGTGAAACGTTCACGCGGTTATCTTCGGGACACGGATCATGTATTCGATCCCGTTCTCGTCCTCCCTCCTGTCCGCGCTGACGTCTATCCCGCACTCCTTGACCATCCTCAGAGCCTTGTCGACGGAGTTGATGAAGATCCTTACGTCCTTGACAAAGAACTTTCTGATCGGTTTTGGCTTCGTCTCTTGTTCGCTTTCCGGCTCTTTTTCCTGCTTCGGCGTTTTGGGCGGCGCGGTCAGTCTCGCCCTGACCCCTTCCGGATCGCTCAGATACTCCGTCACGAGATCCTCCGTTTTTTTCGCGCTCAGTCCCTCCTTCGCGGCGTATTCGAGGATGAGCGTCCTTCCGGCGTCGTCAGGGATACTCAGGACCGCCCTCGCGTGACGCTCCCCGAGCCCGCCCTCGACGACGGCGTTTCTCTGCTGCGGACTGAGAGCGAGAAGCCTCAGCTTGTTCGACACGGCGCAGCGGCTCAAAGAGAGCGCCTTCGCCGCCTCCGCCTGGTTCATCCCGCTTCTTTTCATCAGCTCCTCAATCGCCGCCGCCTCCTCGAAGACCCCGAGCTGCTCGCGGTGCAGGTTCTCGATCATCGCAAGCTCGGCGCTCTTCAGTTCGTCCACGTTCTCGAACACTATGCAGGGCACCTTCTCCATCCCCAGAAGCCTGCACGCCCTCAGCCGCCTTTCCCCGGCGATCAGTTCATATCCCGCCCTTTTACCGAGATACCTGACGCTGATCGGCTGGATCAAGCCGTGGCGGCTTATGCTGTCGGCGAGAGTCACGATGCCCTCCTCGCTGAATTTTCTCCTCGGCTGGCGCGGATTTGTCCTGATCTCTCCGGCGCTGACGAGCACGACGTTCTTTACGCTCCGTTCTCTGTCGAACATTTTCATCACTTCCTTTATATAATCTCATTGTCTTCCATATATTACCACGAACCGACGGCTTTTTTTGTCGTAAGCGGTCGGGGACAAAAAATAAAAGAGGTTTTTTTCGCGCGAATATCCGGCCGGGCGCGGAATATACATTTTTTGAATAACAAAACGGGAGCGGGATGAAAATGTATTCACAAAATGCCACCTTCGCGCCGCCGCGGCGGCAGGAAAGAAGCGGCGGACTCACAAGCGCCGAGGCGCTCCGTTCGTGGGAGCGTTTCGGCTCGAACAGCCGCGAAAAGAAAAAGCGCCGCGGTTTTTTCGGCGTGCTTATCTCAGGCTTCGGCGACCCGATAATCAGGATCCTTCTCGGCGCGGTCCTGGTGAACCTCATTTTCACCTGGAACAGCTTCGATCTTTCGGAGACGGTCGGAATACTTATCGCCGTCGCGATCGCGGTCGGCGTCTCGGCGGTCTCGGAGTACCGGAGCGAGAGCGCGTTCGAGAAGCTGAAGGACGCGGGCGGAGGGACCTGCACGGTGATCCGCGACGGCGCGGCGGTAAAACTCCCGGCGGACGAGCTTGTCGTCGGGGACAGAGTCATCCTTGCCGCGGGGAGCCGCGTCCCGGCTGACGGAACGCTGATCTCGGGCGCGATAAGCGTGGATCAGAGCGCGATAAACGGCGAGAGCAGGGAAGTCTCGAAGCGGCCCGGAGCGCCGTCCGAGACACCCGATCCGAAGAGCCCGTCCCAGCTTTTTTCGGGGACCGCGATCCGCTCGGGCAGCGGCGTGATGGAGGTCGGCAGGGTCGGCGCGGCGACGCTCTACGGCAAGATCGCCGAGGAAGTCCAGAGCCAGAGCCCGCCGAGCCCGATGAAAAAAAGGCTCGGAGAACTCGCAAAGACGGTCAGCCGCGTCGGATACGCGGCGGCGGCGGTCGTCGGCGGCGTGAGGCTCGCGGCGGCGCTCACCTCCTCCCCCGCGATCACTCCCGCATTTGTCTGGCGCTCGTTTCTTGACGCGCTGACCTTCGCGGTGACGGTGCTCGTCGTCGCCGTCCCCGAGGGTCTGCCGATGATGATAACGGTCGTTCTCTCGTCTAACATGAAAAGAATGTTGAAAGACAAGGTGCTTGTCAGAAAGGCGGTCGGGATCGAGACCGCCGGGAGCATGAACCTGCTCTTCACCGACAAGACGGGCACTCTGACCGAGGGGAAAATGAGTCTCGAGGGAGTCGTGACTTCCGACGGGAAGTTTCGCGCACTGAAGTCCTGCCCGGCGCTCGCCGAAAGGCTTGCGCTGAGCGGCTTTCTCGACAGCTCCGCCGTCCTCGGCGCCGACGGCAGGGCTCTGGGTTCGAGCGCGACGGACAGGGCGGTCCTCGAGGGAGTCGCTCCGTTTCTGAAGGGAAAGCCGCCGGAGGCCGTGGCGAAGCTGGGTTTTGACAGCGACAGAAAGTTCTCCGCCGCCTGGGACCCTTCCGGCAGGGTCTACGTCAAGGGCGCGCCGGACAGGCTCCTGCCGAGGGTCGAAAGCGCGCTGAACGCCGATGCCAAGCCGGTCCCGTTCGAGCGCGCCGCGTTCGCCGCGAAAATAAAAGCTCTCGCCCGCTCCGGAAAGCGGATCCTTCTCGCCTGCGAGGGCGAGGGCGGCGTTCCGGGCAGGCGCATCCCCGACAGGCTCGCCGTCGCCGGAGCTCTTGTCCTCGCCGACAGGGTCAGGAGCGAGGCGCCGGACGCGGTCGCGACCGTGAGAGGCGCCGGAGTGCAGGTCGTGATGGTGACCGGCGACGATCCCGACACCGCGGCGGGAGTGGCGAGGGAGTGCGGGATCATCCGCTGCGGCGCGGAGGAGAGCGTTCTCACCGGCGCCGCGCTCGATGATATGAGCGACGCCGAGCTTTCCGACAGGATCCCCGGTCTGAGGGTGATCGCGCGCGCCGTCCCCGCGCACAAGAGCAGGCTCGTCAGGCTCGCGAGGGAGCGCGGACTTGTCGTCGGGATGACCGGCGACGGAATAAACGACGCGGCGGCGCTCAAATGCGCGGACGTGGGCTTCGCGATGGGCTCCGGCAGCGAGATCGCGCGGGAGGCGGCGGACGTGGTGATCACTGACGACCGGTTCGCCTCGATAGTCAAGGCGATCCTTTACGGCAGAACGATTTTCAAGTCTATCAGAAAATTTGTGATGTTTCAGTTCACGATGAACCTCTGCGCGGTCGGGATCGGGATCCTCGCGCCGCTCTTCGGGGTGGATCAGCCGATCACGGTTCTGCAGATGCTCTGGGTGAACGTCATCATGGACACCCTCGGCGGGATCGCCTTCGCGGGAGAGGCGGCGCGGGAGAGCTATATGCGCGAGCCGCCCAAAAAGCGAGGCGAACCCATCGTCAACAGAGCGATGATCCGGCGCATCCTCGCGGCGGGTCTCGGCACGCTCGCGGTCTGCCTGTTCTTTCTCAACAGCCCGTCGCTGAGGGCGTTTTTCGGATACTCTCTCGATCCGACGCCCTTTCTGACCGCTTTTTTCGTTCTGTTCATCTTCGCGGGGGTCTTCAACTGCTTCGTGATGCGCTCGGCGCGGCTCAATATCTTCGGCGGCATCACAAAAAACCGCGTCTTCGTGCCGGTCATGCTCTTCATCACGGCGGTCCAGCTCCTATTTGTCTACTTCGGCGGTCCGCTTCTGAGGACGGTCCCTCTGAAAGCGTCCGAGCTTGCTCTCGCGATCGGAGCCGCCGCCGCGGTCCTGCCGGTGAACGCCGTCGCCTCGCTCTTTTTCGCGCTTTCAGGCGACGTCCGCGACGTGTAGCGGGTACGGCTTGAAAAAATGAAAAAAACGTGGTAAAATATAAAAAAGTCTTACGGGCCTCAAAAAAGAAAGGAAAGAAAATGACGACCGACGAAAGTGTCAGATCTTTTACGGCACAAAGAAACGAATCGCTCGCAAAAAAGGTCATCGAGGGGCTGAAAAGCCGCAATATGACGGGCTTTTACGCGCCCGACAGAGCCGAAGCGCTGAAGCTCGCGCTCGATCTGATCCCCGAGGGGAGCGTCGTGACGATGGGCGGAGGGATGAGCGTGTGGCAGATCGGGCTCCCTCAGGCGCTGAAAGAGGGAAACTATCGCTTCATAGACCGGGACGAAGACCCCGACAAACGCGCCGCGATGCTCGCCGCATACGACGCCGACTGGTTTCTGACGAGCGCGAACGCCATAACGGAGGACGGAGTGATGGTGAACGTCGACGGCAACGCGAACCGCGTTTCGGCGATCGCACAGGGTCCGAAGCGCGTTCTGGCTGTAGTTGGGATGAACAAGGTCTGCCCGGACACGGACTCAGCTCTCAAGCGCGCGAGAAACGTCGCCGCGCCGATCAACGTGCGCCGCTTCTCTCTCAACACGCCCTGTATGAAAACGGGCTCCTGCATCGACTGCAAATCGCCGGACACCATCTGCTGTCAGATCCTCATAACGCGCTTCGAGCGCCACGCGGGCAGGATGAACGTGATCCTTGTCAACGAGGATCTGGGATTTTGATTCAATGCACAATTATGAAACAGGAATCATAAAAGAAAGGACGTTTTATGCCGCTTAAATTCATAAGACAGGATATAACGACGCTCGAGGTCGACGCGATAGTGAACGCCGCGAACGGGAGCTTGCTCGGCGGCGGAGGCGTAGACGGCGCGATACACCGCGCCGCGGGACCGGGGCTTCTCGCGGAATGCCGCACTCTCGGCGGCTGCCGCACCGGAGAGGCGAAGATCACCGGCGCATACCGGCTGAAGGCAAAATATATAATCCACACGGTCGGGCCGGTCTGGCAGGGGGGCGGATCGGGAGAAAGGGAACTTTTGTTCTCGTGCTACATCCGCTCGCTCGGACTCGCCCGCGATCACGGCTGCGAAAGCGTCGCGTTCCCGCTGATCTCGTCGGGCGCGTACGGCTTCCCCAAGCGGGAGGCGCTGAACGTCGCCGAGGAGGCGATAAGCGCGTTCCTCGAGGACCACGATATGGAGGTCTTTATCGTGATCTTCGACAAAAAGAGCTTCGCGGTCGCGGAGGAACTGAAAAAGAGCGTCGAGAGCTTCATCGACGACAAATACTCAGCGCCCTTCGAGCTTGCGATGTCGAACAGACTATCGGTCGCCGATCTGAAAAAGAAGCGGCGTCTTGATGTCAAAGCCGAGGCCGACGAGGCCGACGCTTTGGTCTATGCGGCGTCGCTTCCCGCCGCGGAGCCCGGGCTGAGCGAGGCTTTGAAAAAGCTCGACGAGAGCTTCTCGCAGTCGCTTCTGAGGCTCATCGACGAGAGGGGGCTGACGGACGCTCAGTGCTACAAGAAGGCCAACGTCGACAGAAAGCTGTTCTCCAAGATCCGCTCCGACCGGCTCTACAGACCCTCAAAGCCGACCGTCCTCGCGTTCGCCGTCGCGCTCGAGCTCGACCTCGAAGAAGCGGAGAGCCTGCTGAAAAAGGCGGGCTTCGCGCTCTCGCACAGCAGCAAAGCGGACGTCATCATCGAATACTTCATAAAAAACAGGATATTTGATATAATGAAGATCAACGAGACCCTCTTCGAGTTCGACCAGCCCCTGCTGGGAGCGTAGATAACGCGGGATCCGGGATCATTTTTTTGCGGCGGCGGTTTTTTAGCCGCCGCTTTCGCATCTGCGAGGGGGTCGGAGCGAATATGGGATACGGGGACCCCTCATCCGTCTGCGCGATGCTGCGTTACAGTCGCTTCGCGGTTAAAGCCATATCACGCGCATCCACCTGTCTCGCTGCGGCTCGGTCTCGCCGCGGCTCGTACGGGGTCCCCGAAAAATCCGTAGATTTTTCGGGGATTGAGTCGACAGCACACTGTGCTGTGATTCACTACCGCGTCGCGCCTTCGGCGCCCTTCGGGTGAAGGCTGTCTTACGGCAGCATTAACTGTTTCTTAACAATAACCCGATACGAATAAATGTATCGCTCTCTTAAAAAGGCTTTCGCCGCATTGTTATTCGGTAGGGGTCGGATCCACCCCACGAAATCTGCGCTTCCGTGGGGGCCCCGGGCGCCTCGACGACCCGCCGCTCTGTGTTTTCGCCGCCGCTTTTGGCGTCGGCGAGGGGTAATGATCGGTCTCTGTCACGGGGACCCCTCATCCGTCTGCTCCGCAGACACCTTCCCCCAAGGGTGAAGGCCTTTTTACGGCACTTTTCTTTGTTGCTTAACAGAAATAAATGCCTATACTTTTTTTGGTTTGTTTTACAAAGAGACTATTATGTCAATATTAGCTTATTCACCGAAAACGCTTTAGTTTTATGATAAGAATGATTACAAGAGACGCAGGTAAGCCTTCACCCGAAGGGGGAAGGTGTCGCCGAAGGCGACGGATGAGGGGTCCCCGTAACAAAACCCGCTCCGTTTCCCTCCTAAAATCGGTAGGGGTCGGATATTCGCCCCGCGAAAGCCTGCTTTCGCGGGGACCCCGGAAAACCGCCCCGCCGCTGCGTGCCTCGCGTCGGGGAACTTGATTTGTCGCCTCGCAGGCGACCAAAAAAAGAAAAATAAAGAGTAAAATGTGTCCGTAAGGTGAAAGACCGAACGGACACATTTAAAAATTTCAGGAGGAAAAGAAAATGAAAAAAACCGAAAACAACATCACCGAGCTCGTGTTCATCCTTGACAAGAGCGGATCCATGGCGGGGCTCGAGAGCGACACGATCGGAGGCTTCAATTCGCTCGTCGAAAAGCAGAAGAAGCTCGACGGACAGTGCTACGTTTCGACCGTCCTCTTCGACAGCGAGACGAAAGTCGTCCACGACCGCGTGCCGATAAGCGAAGTTGAGCCGATGACCGAAAAGGACTACTCAGTCGGAGGATGCACCGCGCTGATCGACGCCATAGGCGGCGCGATGAAGCATATCGACACGGTGCACCGTTATATCCGCCGCGAGGACGTGCCGTCAAAAACGATGTTCGTCATCACGACCGACGGGATGGAGAACGCGAGCAAAAAGTACACTTCCGACGAAGTCAAGCGAGCTGTCGAGCGCCACAAGGAGCTCGGATGGGAGTTTTTGTTCTTCGGCGCGAACATCGACGCGATCGAGACCGCAAAGCGCTACGGGATCTCAAAAGACCGCGCCGTCGACTACACCTGCGACGCCGCCGGCACCGCCGTCAATTTCGCGGTGATGGAGGAAGCGGTCTGCGCCGTCAGATGCGGCAAGACGCTGAAAGCCGACTGGAAAAAGAAAGTCGAAGAAGACCACAAAAACAGAAAATAATAAAGCGAAAAACGGCTGCCGTATCAAAAAGCGATACGGCAGCCGTCGGCGTTATCCGATCATCTGAGCCGGGGGTCAGGGGCTCATTTCTCCAGGACGTAGTCGATGAAGCAGGGGGACTGAGCCGGATCCTGGAGCCTGAAGAGGCGGGCGTCTCCGGCGGAGAGATTGAGAGTGAGACTGTCCGCGGAGTCGGAGGCGACGAACTGATAGCCGTCGCGCTGATCGACTTCATACAGCCTGTAGGGGGCGTTGAATCTGAGAGTTATGACGCGGCGCTCGAAGAGGTCGCGGTTCTGGATGAAAAGATAGACGTTGTTTTCGCTGTCCTCGAACTCGCCGACCGACGCCCTGAACGGAAGCGGCTCGGGCGCGAGGACCTTCGATGCGGACGGATCCTCGCGGAACTCGTCGAACGCGGGGTTGTCCTTCAGCACCTCGGGCGAATGGAAGACGTGGGTCGAGGTGAGCGCCATGAAGGTGCGGCCCATCATCAGCGAGCGGTGATTGATGTCGCGCGTGAAGTAGTAGAGCGGACCGCGGCTCGCGTCGTCCCAGAGCGCGCCCTGCGCGATGTTGTAGTTCTGCAGACCCTTCGCGCCGTAGAGCAGCGCGTTGAACTGCTGCATACGGATCTTTTCTTCCGACAGCTCCTTGTAGGTCCCCTTCGCCGGATCGTCCTGCGACTGGAAGTAAAACCACATCGGGATATTCTTTCTCTTCGCGATCTTTCTTAAAAGCGCGATGTCCAGAAAGAGCTTGCAGGAGTCGAGCTGATCGGCGGGCAGGGGTCTGCGCGGACTGAACGGATAGTAGTCCAAGCTCATCACCGCGGGCTCGATCGTGTCGGCGTATTTATTGAGATACTCATAGAATTTTCCGTTTTCCCAGGTGCATTTCGAGTTGTAGCTCGGGATCGCGACCGTGAAGGGGATCCTGTCGGGGTCGAGCGATTCCATCATCTTCACTTGTTTGGCCGCCTCGCGGATCTTCTCGTCGTCGAGCGGCTCGTCCCAGACGTAGTAGCCCGCGACGTGACGGAATTTTTTGGTGTAGGCTATGTACTTGTTCAGCACCTCGGGATCGGTCTCTCTGCCGCCCTTGGATTCCTGGAAGCCGCCGAACGCCTCCCAGTTCTGGAACACTCCGTCTATGCCGACCTCCTCGCAGGCGGTCATGCACTCGAGGCTCCTTTCGGGGCTGACCCAGCCGAATTCGACGAGGTTGAAGTTCAGTTCCTTCGCCTCCTGGAGCCCGAGCCTCACGCGCTCGGTCTCAGCCTTGAACGTGGAGACGACGAAGTTGTCCTGCCGCCAGACCCTGTTCGGGTTCCCGAGCGGACGGCGTTTGATGATATGGGTCGGGATCTTGTTTTCCATTTCTTTCTCCTCCCGGACCGCTCAGAGCTTCGCGGCGAAGTCTTTGAGCCAGGTCTTGAACTCGTCTCCGAAGTCGGGGTTCTTGACGCCGAGGGAGACGTTCGCCTTCAAGAAGCCGATCTTGGATCCCATATCGTGCCTCGTGCCGGGGAACTCGTAGGCGGTGATCGGCTCTTTTCTTGCCATGATCGCCATCGCGTCGGTGAGCTGGATCTCTCCGCCCGCTCCGGCGGGGATCGTTTCGAGGATGTCGAAGACGTCGGGGGTGAGGATGACTCTGCCGAGGATGGAGAGAGTCGTCATGATCTGATCCTCTCTGGGCTTCTCGATCATGTCGCAGACGCTCCATACCCTGTCCCTGATCGGCTTCGCGTCGAGAGTGCAGTAGCGGCGGATCGCCTCTCTGCTGACGTTCTGCACTCCGACGACCGGGCGTCCGAACTCCTCGTAGAGTTTTGCCATTTCGAGCGAGGTGGAGACCTCGGCGTCGATCACGTCGTCGCCGTAGAGGACCATGAAGGGCTCGTTTCCGACGAAGCTGCGCGTGCGGCCCACCGCGTGTCCGAGACCGCGGGTCGTCTTCTGACGCAGGAAATAAATGTTGGCCATATCGGCGATCGCGCGGATGTTCTCGAGCTCTTTGGTCTTCCCGGAGTCGGAGAGCTTCTTTTCGTATTCGGGTGAGTAGTCGAAGTAGTCCTCGATGCAGTCCTTGTCGCGGTTGGTGATGACCAGGATGTCCTCGGCTCCGGCGGCGACCGCCTCCTCGACGAGATACTGGATCGACGGCTTGTCGACGATCGGGAGCATTTCCTTGGGAACGCTCTTGGACTGCGGGAGCATCCTCGTTCCGAGACCCGCTGCGGGAATGACGGCCTTCGTGATCTTTTTCATCTTTTTGTTCTCCTTAAAAATTATATTTTTGCTGTTATATCACACGGGATCTTGCCCGTTTGATTTCAAAAGCTTTTTTGATTCCGGATACACGCGCGGCGCGAGCTTCGGACTGATGAAGACCCCGAAAAGACCGAAAGCGGCTCCGAACAGCACGTCGGTCGGGAAGTGGGCGCCTCCGCGCACGCGGCTCAGCGCGACCGCGCCGATCCACACGGCGACGGCGAGCCAGAATATTATCCTCGCCTTTTTAGAGTCGATGAAGAAGACGAGCGCACCCAGAGTCGCGGCGTTCCCGGTGGGGCCCCAGGGGAAGGTGCGGTTCCCGGAGAAGTAAAGCGGGACCCAGAAGAAGCCGAACTCGCCGCTGACGCCGACGTCGCGCGGCCTGACCCTGCCCCAGAGCGCCTTCAGCGCCGAAACGGAGACGAGGGTGAACACACAGGCGACCGCCGCCAGAGCGCAGCGCGAACAAAACGCCTCCAGAGCCTCGTCGGCTTCCCCTTCGAGATACGCGGCGTGGCGCTTCTTCATCCAGAGACAGAAGCAGACGGCGCTCAGAGCCTCGAGCGCGGCTCCCGCGGCGACGAGCGCCCAGAGCGGCGCTCCGCCGAGCCTGAAGCTCACGCACAGCTTGTTGATGAAATATGCCCAGACCCCGACGGAAAAGACCGTCCAGAACGTCTGCCAGCCCCGTCTTCTGTCGCTCGCGGCGAGGACGTTGAAGCAATAGAGCGACAAAAGGATCGCCGGAGGCTCGCCCGCGACCTCGAAGAAACCGCCGTAACGCGAGGCGGTCTTGAAATACGCTTCGGAGATCTCCCTGTCGAAGAGCCCGATGCAGACCGCGGCGATAATAAATAAAACAACTGCGGAGATAATAATTCCCCGCTTTGCGGCGCGGCTCAACTTTTTTCTCCCGATTTTTTATTCGATCCCGGTTTTGACGTGTTCTTCATTTACTTCTTCCTTCGTTGCGCGCCAGGCGCACCGCCTCTGAAAATTTTTGTGCGCGCGCGTACGCCTCCGCAAGGAATCCGCGGGGCGAAAGGGCGGCGTATTTGTCGTTGTCGTGTCTGCCCGGCTTGGAGAGGGTGGTCAGCTCGAAGGTCAGCGGACCGTCGAAGTCTTTCAGCCTCCGCGCGGCGTTTTCCCAGTCGACTGTCCCGTCGAAGGGCAGAAGGTGCAGGTCGTCAAGCCAGGTTATCTTCCCGCCCGGATCCGAAACGCCGAGATTGTCGTTTATATGCGTGGCGATCAGCTTCCCGGGATAGCGCCCTGGCATATCCTGCGAACGGTTGTAGCACTTCTCGTGTCCCGTGTCCCAGCAGAACCCCGCCGCTTGAGGATACGCGGCGGCCATCTCCATCACCGCGTCAAGGTATTCCGTCCCCTCGGTGTTCTCGAAGGCGATCTTCACTCCGACTTGCGCCGCCCTTCTCACGAGCCTCTCGAAGCGCGCGACTCCCGCCTCGTTCGGCGAGTGATCCTCAAAGCCGATGAAGGCGTGGCAGACCGTTATCGGCACATCACACGCCGCGCAGTCCTCAAGGCAGCGCGTCAGTTCTCCGAGCGCCGATTCGGCGTCATCTTTTTCTCCGTGCCAGATATCGCGCACCTTTGAAAACGGCGCGTGTACCGACTGATAGAAAAGCCCGGTCTCTCCTGCGAGCCGCCGGTATTCCGCGAGGCTCTCTTTTCCCGACCAGCCGGAGAAAAAGCCGTCGAAGCCGGTCTCGGCAAGAAGGCGCGTTTCTTCTTCCGCGCCGAGCCGAGTCTGGCCGTATCGGGCGATAAGCCCTAAGCAAAGCTTTTGTTTTGCCATATAAGTACCTTATTTCTTTTTGATCGCCGCGGCGAAGCGGAATATATCGCCGAGAGCGGCTTCCAGATCCCTTTCGGATCTGAGCCGCGCCTCAGAAAAGGGCACGGCGACCCTGTTTATGCTGAAGACGGCGCTGACGCCCATGGAATAAGCCTCTTCATAGCCGTCCCCGACGTCTCCGACGACGGCGATCAGCGGTACGCCGAGCTTTTTCGTCCTCCGCGCGATCCCGATGACGACCTTTCCCCTGAGCGACTGGGTGTCGATCTTTCCCTCGCCGCTTATGACAAGATCGGCGTCCGCGGCGATCTTGTCAAAGCCGACGGTGTCGAGCACGGCCTCAATCCCCATCACGAGCTTCGCCCCGAAGAACGCCGCAGCGCCCGCGCCCATACCTCCCGCCGCGCCCGCGCCGGGAAGGTCGATGACGTCTTCGCCGAGATCCTTTTTTATCACGCCCGCGAGGTTATAAAGCCCCGCGTCGAGCATTTTCACCATATCTTCGCCGGCGCCCTTCTGCGGTCCGAAGACCGCCGCGGCGCCGGTCGGGCCGCAGAGCGGGTTGTCTATGTCGCACATCGCGCGGACCTCCACCCCCGAGAGGGTCTTTTTCAGCCCGGAAACGTCGATGGTTTTTATATCTTTCAACGTGCCGCCGACCGGGACGAATTCTTTTCCCCCGGCGTCGAAAAACTTCGCGCCGAGAGCCGCCGCCGCTCCGGCCGCGCCGTCGTTCGTGGCGCTGCCGCCGAGCGCGAGGATCAGCTTTTTCGCGCCGCGCTCTATCGCGCCGCGCATGAGTTCTCCCACGCCGTAGGTAGTCGTGACCGATGGATCCTTTCTGTCGCCGACCAGGGGCAGACCCGCCGCCGCCGCCATTTCGACGACCGCGGTCCCGTCGGGAAGCACGCCGAAAAAGCTCTCCGTTTTTTCGCCGAGCGGCCCGGTCACGCTCATTTTCACTTTTTCGCCGCCGCAGGACTCTAGAAACGCGTCGACGCTGCCCTCGCCGCCGTCGGCGACGGGAACGCTCACGACCTCACACCCGGGGAAGCTCTTTTTTATCGCCCTTTCTGCGATCCGGCAGAACTGCATGGACGAAACCGTCCCCTTGAACGAATCGGGGATAACAACGATCTTTTTCATACTGCACCTGTCCTTTGATAATGCGGAATGCGGAATCTTCTTTAATGCGGAATGCGGAATGAGGAATTCGGAATTATTGCAATAACGGGGCGTTTTGTTTTCGTCTTCGCTTTGGCGGGAGAGCCAATGCGGAATGCGGAATGCGGAATGCGGAATTGTTGCAGTGACGAAGCGTTATATTTTCGTCTTCGCTTTTGGCTCAGACGAGGGTGACTGAGCGGTCTCTGTCACGGGGACCCCTCATCCGTCTGCGCGAAGTCGCACCGCGGTCGCTTCGCGGGACGGCGTGGTCACGCGCATCCACCTTCCCCCTTCGTGTGAAGGCTATATACCGCACTTATCTTTCTTTATTAACAGAAAAATGAAGCGGTGTCCCCTC
>JAFTEP010000198.1 GCA_017453605.1 Clostridia bacterium | reverse complement strand
AGGTAAAACTGCCCCGCTTTTTTACGATATACCCCTGAAAAATAAAAAAATGATAAGAAACGCGCAAAAGGAAGATATTCCATCTATTCTTTCTCTTCTCGTTCAGGTCGGCGAGGTACACCATAAACTGAGACCCGATCTGTTCAGAAGCGGCAAAACAAAGTACAGCGCCGCACAGCTCGAAGAGATCGTCGCCGATCCCGAAAGACCGGTGTTCGTCTGCGAGGAGGATGAAAAAGTCGTCGGCCACGCTTTCTGCGAATTCATCCGTCCCTCGCCCGGCGGTATCCTGACGGACGCCGTCACTCTGTACGTCGACGATATCTGCGTCGACGAAAAGTGCCGGGGCAGGGGAGTCGGAAAACTTCTTTTTGAGCACGTCCGCGCTTTTGCCGTGTTGAAAGGCTGTCACAATCTGACCCTCAACGTCTGGGCGGGCAACGACGCGGCGCTGAAGTTCTATGAAAAATGCGGCTTCGTACCGCAGAAGACCGGGATGGAGTTTTTGATCGACTGATTTTTTACGGAGGTCCAACTTGGAGCGGAGAACCAAAAAAGAACGGACGGCATTCTGCGAGTCCTATTTTTCCAAAATAGTCACGGTCAGGATCGACAGACCGATCGGCTCCGCTCACCCCGAGCATCCCGATCTGATATACGGCGTCAACTACGGCTACATACCCGGCGCCTTTGCTCCGGACGGCGAGCCGCTCGACGTCTATCTTTTGGGCGTCGACCGCCCGGTGGAGGAATACCGCGCGAAGATCATAGGCGCGGTCTACCGCCTCGACGACGTCGAGGACAAGCTCGTCGCCGCCCCGGTCGACAGAAATTTCGATCAGGCGCAGATCTCCGAGGCGGTGGATTTTGCCGAAAAGTTCTTCCGCACCGAGATCGTCGCAGCCTTCCAGAAATCCTGCGGCACAGTGCCCTTCACCGTCAAGGACGGAGTGATAAACTATCTTCTCATCCGCTCCCGCGACGGCAGGATCGCAAGCTTTCCCAAGGGACACACCGAGCCGGGAGAGAGCGAGGAGCAGACCGCACTCAGAGAGACCTGGGAGGAGACCTCCGTCCGCGCGCACATCATCCCGGGCTTCCGCCGCGAGATCAAGTATTCTATCGACAGCAAAAAGAACAAAAAAGTCGTGTATTTCGTCGCCCGCTTTTCCGACCAGACCCCGAAGCACAACGAGGGCTTTGAAAAAAACGGCTATCTCATCCTCCCGTTTTCCGACGCTCTCGCGGCTCTCACTCACTCGAATTCCAAGAACCTGCTCATTGAAGCGGACGCCTTTTTGAAAAAACAGTTGAAGATAGGCGTCTGAATGCTTTTTTTCGTCCCTCGCCGGGATAATAAACGCTTCCCAAGCGGCAAAGCCGATCTTTGCCGCGTTTTTTTATTTCCGAGGGCGAACCGACGGCGCTGTTCGCCCGATCCCGTATCGCTGAGGCGCCTTTTCCGGCGATATAAACGGGCTTGAACTCAATAATCACAAATAAACTGTTGACAAAATTGAGTACTTGTGTTATACTATTGTCAAAGATATCGGAAAGGGAGGGAGGATGGATGTCGTCTGTTTATCATTCGACGCCGTGTCCGCTTAAATTAAGCAGATCGTCAACCGGGTGTGCGGATCTGCTTGATAACACTGACTGTTTTCGGAAGTCTTCTTTCAAAAGCATTTCAACTCCGGGTATATGATCCGGGTGTATGGATATTCAACTTTTGATTCGACAGGAGGTTTTTGTTATGAAACGAGTTCTTTTTTCAATAATGACTTTTGCGATCCTTTTCGTTTTAGCTTTATCGGCCGGTGCTGACGGTTATGAAACCACTCCGCCGGACAGGGCGATCGAAAAAGCCGAAGAAACTCTTTTTACAATGAGAAACGTGATCAAAAACGATTTCGGCCTTGATCCTGATAAGGCGGTTCTGGGAGAGGCGTTTCCTATCGACCGGTACAGATATGACGAGAACGCGGAATGCAGGCGCTTTTCGGATCAATGCGCGTGGTATTTCCCGGTCCTGGATCCCGCTTCGGAACCGATCCTCGGAATATTTGTTGCTCCGAACGGACCGGACCGCTATATGGCGACTCTCGGCGGAGATTTCGGTCAATATTTCGATGAAGCGGCGTCGATACTGAACAGGCTGGAGGACAAAGCCGGCGGCGGATCAGAAGTGCGCGGATTCAATTATTTCGGCACTTACGCGGTCCACGCCGTGATAGGCGGTGAGGAGAAGCTTGTAATAATAGGCGACGGGATAGACAAGAGCTATTTCGAAGTGACCGATCACAGACAGCTTCCCACGCTCGCGGATTTTGAAAAAGCCTGTGTCGAGGAGGAAGAAAACAACAAAGCGCGCGGTGAGATCGTCATCGGAGGTGGATCTATAACGCTTCTTCCCGATCTTTCGAAGACTTTTTCTCCGGTGATCGCGGATCCCGAGCCGAAGATCCCGACTTTCATTCTCCCGGCTGCGCTCGGAGTTCTTGCCTGCGCTGCGGTCGCCGGAGCGGTTTATTCCGTAAAGAAGCAGAAGAAAAAAGCCGGATGATCCGATCCGAAGCTGATAACTTGAGCCGGAAAGCGTTCGTTTTCCGGCTCCGTTTCGTTTTCTGCGGCGTCAACTGAGATTTTCTTTGTTTTCCTCTCCGAAATTGAAAAAATCCCGTTTACAAAAACGAAAAACGGTGATATAATTAAATGAGCAAAAATTGATTTCAGAAAGGACTGCAGTATGGAAAAAACCATTCTCGTGGAAACGTCGGCAAGACACGTTCACGTCACAAAAGAACATCTTGAGATCCTCTTCGGCAAGGGCTATGAACTGACCGTCAAGAAAATGCTCTCCCAGCCCGGACAGTTCGCCTCCAACGAGAGAGTCGACGTCGTCGGGCCCAAGTCGACGATCAAAAACGTCTCTATCCTCGGACCGATCCGTCCCGCGACCCAGGTCGAGGTCTCCGCGACCGACGCCCGCACCCTCGGAGTCACCGCTCCGATCAGGGAATCCGGCGACGTCGCCGGATCCGCTCCCTGCAAGCTGGTCGGCCCCGCGGGCGAGGTCGAGATCGGCGAGGGCGTCATCATCGCCAAGCGCCACATGCATCTCACTCCCGCCGCCGCGGCTGAACTCGGTCTGAAGGACAAGCAGATCGTCAAGGTCAAGCTCGACGGTGAAAGAGCGCTCATCTTCGACGAGATCGTCGTCAGAGTCAAGGACACCTTCTTCCCCGCGGTGCACATCGACACCGACGAGGCGAACGCCGCCGCCTTCAAGGGCGGAAACGGAACAATCATAGATTAAATTATTCAGAAAGGATAAAAAAATGAGCAATTTTTCTCACGAAGTTGAACAGATGTGCCCGATCGCCAAGGGTCCCAAGCACGGCCCGGCTCCGATCCCCGAGGAAGGCAAATGGGTAAAGGCGTATCAGGTCACCGACATTTCCGGTCTCTCCCACGGAGTAGGCTGGTGCGCTCCCCAGCAGGGCGCCTGCAAGCTCACCCTCAACGTCAAGAACGGCATCATCGAGGAAGCCCTCGTCGAGACTCTCGGCTGCTCCGGTATGACCCACTCCGCCGCTATGGCGGCTGAGATCCTTCAGGGCAAGACGATCTTGGAGGCTCTCAACACAGACCTCGTCTGCGACGCGATCAACGTCGCGATGAGAGAGATCTTCCTCCAGCTCGTTTACGGCAGGACACAGACCGCGTTCAGCGAGAACGGTCTGCCGATCGGCGCTTCTCTCGAGGACCTCGGCAAGGGACTCAGGTCTCAGGTCGGAACGATCTTCGCGACCAACGCGAAGGGCGTGCGCTACCTCGAAATGGCCGAGGGCTACCTGCTCT
>JAFTEP010000197.1 GCA_017453605.1 Clostridia bacterium | reverse complement strand
CTTGCCGCTCAGATAGAGGCCGCGCACGAGATCGGCGTCAAGACTCCCGTCTATCTTTCCGCGGGATTCGACGAAAAGCTCGCGCGCCGCCATCCCGAATGGCTCAACAGGAAGGACAAGGAAGACACGATAAAGTGGGAAAAGCCCGCCTATCACGTCTTCTGCATGAACACGCCTTACCTCGATTATCTTTTGAAGCAGATCGAAGAAGTCGTGAAGAATTACGACTGCGACGGGATCTTTCTCGATATAGTCGGCGTCAGAAAGTGCTTTTGTCAGTACTGCGTGAGGTCTCTTCTCGCGGAGGGTCTCGATCCGTACGACGACGATAACGCCGCCGCGCTCGCAGAAAAAGTATACGCCAACTACTGCAAAAGGGTCAGAGCCGCTATAGACGCGATCAAGCCCGGACTGCCGCTCTTCCACAACGGCGGACACATAAGGCGCGGACGCAGGGATCTGGCGGATTTCGACACTCACCTCGAGCTCGAATCCCTGCCCACCGGCGGCTGGGGCTACGATCACTTTCCGCTTTCAGCCGCATACTCGCGCACTCTCGGAAAGCAGTTTCTCGGTATGACCGGGAAATTCCACACGACCTGGGGAGAATTCGGAGGCTTCAAGCATCCGAACGCACTCAGATACGAAGAGGCGCTCTGCGTCGCTTTCGGCGCGAAGTGTTCCATCGGCGATCAGCTCCATCCGGACGGACACATGGAAACGGCGACCTACGACCTCATTGGGGCGGCTTACTCCGAGATCGAAGAAAGAGAACCATGGCTTGACGGAGTGGAATCCGTTGCGGATATAGCCGTTCTTTCTCAGGAAGCGATAAACAACTATTACGCCGGGACCTCGATCCCCTCCTCCGGCAAGGACGCCGACGTCGGCGCCGTCAGGATGATGCTCGAGGGAAAGTATCTCTTCGACGTCGTCGACACCGAAAACTCTCTTGATAAATACTCCGTTCTGATCCTGCCGGACACGGCGGTTCTCGACGGTAAGCTGACTCGAAAAATAAAGTCTTTCACCGCCCGCGGCGGAAAGGTCCTTGCGACGGGACTCAGCGGAACTGATCCCGACGGCGCGTTCGCTCTCGATTTCGGATGCGGCTTCAACGGAAAAACGGCGCACAGACCCGTTTATTTCCGCCCGAAATTCGATCTCGGCGTGCTCGGAGATTCCGCGTTCGTGATATACGAGCAGGCCTATGATATCTCGCCCGCGCCCGGCTCCGAAACGCCCATTGAGCGCGAGGATCCGTACTTCGACCGCTCGACCTTCGCATTCAGTTCGCACCAGCACACCCCGAACGATCCATCGAAGCGTTATCCTGCCGCCGGCATCGGACCCGACGGAGCGTATATAGCGGCCGAGCTCTTCACGGAGTACGCCCGCAAGGGCAGTCTGATCTCCAAGCTTATCGTTTTCAGGATCCTCGACGAGCTTCTCGGAGAGAACAAGACCCTTTCGACCGACCTTCCCGCCTGCGGAGTCGCCTGCATCAACGATCAGAAGTCCCAAAAGAGGCTCGTCGCGCATTTTCTCTACGCCGCTCCCGTCAAACGCGGGAACGGGATAGAAGTCATCGAAGATATCGTCCCATTATACGGCGTAAAAGCTTCGATCAAACTCTCTAGTAAACCGAAGAGAGTATATCTCGCCCCGGAAAACACAGATTTTGATTTCAGCTACGAAAACGGCAGATTGGATTTCACGATCGAAAAGCTCGACATGAGAGTGATGGTCGTAATAGATTACTGAAAACGAGGTGGAAATCATGAAAAACGTCGAGACAAAACGCGTCGTCTTCAGCGGACTGATGCTCGCGCTGGGCATGGTGCTTCCTTTTCTGACCGGGCAGATCAAGACCTTCGGTGAAATGCTCCTCCCGATGCACATTCCCGTCATGATCTGCGGATTCGTCTGCGGCTGGAAGTACGGGCTTATCGTCGGCGCGGCCTGTCCCGTTCTCAGGTATCTGTTTTTCCTGATGCCTCCCATATTCCCCACCGGGATAGCGATGGCGTTCGAGCTCGCTGCTTACGGCGCCGTCGCCGGGCTCCTGTATAAGCTGATGCCCAAAAAGCTGCCTTACGCTTATATCGCGCTTGTTTTTTCCATGCTCGCCGGAAGGATCGTATGGGGCATCGTCAGATACCGCATCTCCATAATAGACCCGCAAAAAGCTTCTTTCACGATGAACCAGTTCATTGCCGGAGCTTTTCTGAAGGCGTACCCCGGAATAATCCTCCAGCTTGTACTTATTCCTTTTATTCTCGAGCTGTTCAAAAAAATGAAGGTAATGTATAACTTCGGACCAAAGCAGACGGAAAAATAATATCTCTGTGCGTTTGCCGTCGTTTGATTCTTTTATATTCCGGCTCTATGGAACGTAAGACCCGAAAAACAGAGCCGTTTTGTGAGACAGATCAATGAAAAAAGTCATGCTCGTTTTCGGGACTCGTCCCGAAGCAATAAAAATGTGCCCTCTCGTCAACGAACTGAAGTCACGAAAGGGCATAAAAACGGTCGTCTGCGTCACCGCACAGCACCGTCAGATGCTGGATCAGGTACTGAAGACGTTCGGCGTCGTTCCTGACTACGACCTCAACATCATGAAGGAAAAGCAGACCTTATTCGACATCACGTCAAGCATTCTTCTGAAGCTGAAGGCCGTCCTCGAGACGGAAAGACCCGACGTAATACTCGTTCACGGAGACACCTCGACCTCGTTCGCGTCCGCGCTCGCCGGATTCTATCTGCAGATCCCGGTCGGTCACGTCGAAGCAGGGCTCAGGACTTACGACATCTACAGTCCGTATCCCGAAGAGTTCAACCGTCAGGCGGTCGGGATAATAAGTAAATTCAATTTCGCGCCCACAAAGCTTGCCGCAGACAACCTGATACGGGAAGGAAAAGATCCGGAAACGATTTTCATAACGGGAAACACCGTGATCGACGCAATGAAGCACACGGTAAAAGAAGATTATTCTCATCCAGAGCTCGATTGGGTCGGCGACTCAAAACTCATTTTCATAACGGCGCACCGGCGCGAAAACCTCGGCGAGCCGATGCACAGGATGTTCAGGGCAATAAGAAGAGTTCTCGAAGAGCATCCCGAATGCAAAGCGCTCTACCCTATCCACATGAATCCCGCCGTTCGCCGCGCCGCCGAAGATGAGCTTTCCGGCTGTGAGCGACTGCACATCATAGAACCGATCGACGTCATCGACTGCCACAATTTTGAAGCCAGATGCTTCCTTT
>JAFTEP010000196.1 GCA_017453605.1 Clostridia bacterium | reverse complement strand
ATCCCGAAAAAAACGTCGTCGTCTTCAGAAGCCGCCGCGAAGCCGACGAATGGCTGAAAAAGCTTTAAACTTCTCTTTTTCCTTCTCTTTTGCAAAACGATCCCGATACATAACGCCTTTTTTTCTTTTTTTGTTCGTTTCGAAGCCGTTTCGGGCAAAAATACCGCTAATCTCTTGAAATTTTGATAGTTTTGCTGTATAATGATTCAGCAATAAACGAAAGGCTCTGATAATATGAACGAACAGAAACCCAAATATTACCTTACCACCGCCATCGCCTACACCTCCGGCAAGCCGCATATCGGCAATACCTTCGAGATCGTCTTTTCCGACGCGATCGCCAGATACAAGAGGATGAAAGGCTATGACGTCTATTTTCTCACCGGCTCCGACGAGCACGGCATCAAGATCCAGGAGAAGGCCGAAAAAGCCGGCGTGTCCCCTCAGCAGTTCGTCGACAAAGTCGCAGGAGAGATAAAAAGGATCTGGGATCTGATGGACACTACCTACGACAGGTTCATCCGCACCACCGATCCCGACCACATGAAGGTCGTCAGCCATATCTTCAACAAGCTCCACGATCAGGGAGATATCTATAAGGGAGAATATTCCGGCTGGTACTGCACTCCCTGCGAGACTTCCTTCACCGAAAGCCAGCTCGTTGACGGCAAATGCCCGGTCTGCGGAGCGGAGGTCAAAAAGACCCGCGAGGAGGCCTATTTCTTCGCGGTCACCAAATACCAGAAGCGCCTCGAACAGTACTTCGAGGATCACCCCGGCTTCATCGAGCCCGAGGCGAGAAAGAAGGAAATGGTCAACAATTTCCTCAAGCCCGGTCTCACGGATCTTTGCGTGTCACGCACCAGCTTCACCTGGGGCATCCCGGTCGAGTTCGACCCCAAGCACGTCATCTACGTCTGGATCGACGCGCTCTCCAACTATATCACCGCTCTCGGCTACGACGTCGACTCAAAGGGCGAACTGTATAAGAAATACTGGCCCTGCGACGTCCACATCATCGGCAAGGATATCCTGAGGTTCCACACTATCTACTGGCCCATCATCCTTACGGCGCTCGGAGAGCCTCTGCCCGAAAAGATCTTCGGTCACCCCTGGCTCCTTAACGGCTTCGACAAGATGTCCAAATCCAAGGGCAACACGATCTACGCCGACGAACTCGCCGATCTTTTCGGCGTCGACGCCGTCAGGTTCTATCTGCTTTCGGCGATGCCCTATCTCAACGACGGCACCGTCACCTACGAAGCCGTCATCAAGCTCTTCAACACCGAGCTCGCCAACAATCTCGGAAACCTCGTCAGCCGCACCTGCGGCATGACGAAAAAGTATTTCTCCTCCGTTGTTCCCGAAAGGGGAGAACTGACAGATCTCGACCGCGAGCTTCTTTCGGCCGCCGAGAACGGCGCCCGTATGGCCGCGGAAAAGCTCGATCAGTTCCGCACCTCCGAGGCTCTCGAGGCGATCACGGACGTCCTCCACCGCGCCAACAAGTACGTCGACGAGACCGAGCCCTGGGTGCTCGCCCGCACCGAAGAGGGCAAAAAGCGCCTCGAGACCGTCATCTACAACCTGCTCGACGTCATCCGCCTCTGCGCCGTCGATCTTAAACCGTTCATCCCTCAGACCTCCGAAAAGATCCTTTCCGTGTTCTCGCTCAGCGCGGACGAATGGTCGGAAAAGACCGGAGAGCTTTCGTCCGGCATAACTCTCGCCGACTGCCCCGTGCTCTTCGCCCGCATCGACGAGGAAAAGACTCTTGCCGAGATCGCCGCCGCGCACGCGAAGAAAGACGGGGAAAAGCCCGCTCCCGCTGCCCTGCCCGAGATCACCATCGACGACTTCATGAAGATAGAACTCAGGTGCGCCGAGGTCAAGGCCTGCGAAAAGCTCGCCAAGTCCAAGAAACTCCTGAAGCTGATTGTCGACGCGGGCGACCAAGAAAAGCAGGTCCTTTCCGGGATCGCGGAATTCTATTCACCCGAGGATCTCATCGGCAAAAAGGTCGTTCTCGTCTCCAATCTCAAAAAAGCCAGACTCTGCGGAGAGGAAAGCTGCGGGATGATCCTCGCGGGCGGCGAAGACGACGTGAAGGTCGTTTTCCTTGATCCCTCCGTCCCCAACGGCACGAGGATCAGGTGAATGGGCATCTTCGACACCCACGCGCATTATCACGACGCCAGGTTTTCTGAAGATCTCGAAGAGCTCCTCGCGTCCATGCCTCATCCAAACGAGGTCGATCCGCTCGGCGTCGACGGCATTCTCGAGTGCGCCTGCGATCTCGATTCGTCGCGCTTTGCCGACGCTCTGAGCCGACTCTATGATTTCGTCTACGACGCCGTCGGCTGTCATCCGTCCGACGCCGAGCGCTTTGAAGACTTCTGGCT
>JAFTEP010000195.1 GCA_017453605.1 Clostridia bacterium | reverse complement strand
TGGTTCATGAGTTTTAAGATCCTGTCGCTTCCCGACTGGAGGGGCAGGTGAAAATGCGGAGCGCATTTTTTCAAGCTTCCCATCGCTTCTATGAGTTTCGGGGAAACGTCCTTCGGATGGGAAGTCATGAACCTTATGATGAAGTCTCCCTCTATCGCGTTTATCTTTCCGAGTAGCTCGGCGAAGCCGTCTTCGATCCCGAGATCCTTTCCGAAGCTGTTTACGTTCTGCCCGAGAAGCGTTATTTCCCTGCATCCGGAGTTTATGAGCTTTTTTGCCTCTTCGACGACGAAACCGGGATCCTTGCTCCTCTCCCTGCCTCTGACGTATGGAACGATGCAGTATGTGCAGAAATTGTTGCAGCCGCTCATTATCGGAAGATATGCTTTATACGGGTATTTTCTTTTTACAGGAAGACCCTCGCAGACCGTTCCGGGGTTTATATCGTAGCTCTCGATCTTCATCACCCGGCCCTTTTTAGAAAAAACGGTCTCGATGATGCCGCTGAGCTTTTCGAACATATTCGTCCCAAAAACAAAATCGACGTATGGATATTTGTTTTTCAAATCGTCTTTGCGGCTTTCCTGCTGGACCATACAGCCGCAGACTCCGATCTTTAAGTCCGGATTGGCGGCCTTCAGGTGTTTAAGACGACCGGTGTTGCTCAGAGCTTTCAGTTCGGCGTGCTCCCTGACGGCGCAGGTGTTGACGATCACAAGATCGGCTTCCTCGGGAGCTGCGGCGAGAGAAAAGCCCATATTCAAGGCTATCCCCGCGACTGTCTCGCTGTCAGCCTCGTTCTGCTGACAGCCGTAGGTTTCGATATATATCTTTTTGCCGGAAAAATCCATGCCTTTATCCTTTACGGTTTTGATTGAGGATATAAAACAAGTTTATAAAACATCTCACTTTATATTTTATCATATTTTGCTCTCTCAGTCAATGAAACAAAGCTCATTTTGACAAGGAATCCGACAAAAATTTCAAACTTCCGCATTTTTTCATATAGTAAGATGTTCCTCGTTATGGTTTAAGACCGCAATACGGCGACAGCGCGGAATAATAAAGCGCTCTTTGCGGATAATAACGCATATAAGAACTGTTTATTGGAGCGCCGAATGGAAAAATACTCGATCAAATCAAAACTTCTCGAACAACTGAAAGACAAATATCAATCTGAAGCGTTGTGTGACAGAACGCCTTTTATCCGCCAAAGGATCAAAAAAATAAAGAAGGATCTTGACTCGGTATATTCCCGTAATTTTTCAAAAGAGATCGAAGACGAGGATCTTTTATGGTTCTGCGACAATTACTATTATATTTCCGACGTTCTTTCCGGGCTCGATCGATCCCGGTCGGGTTATTACGACGTCGTTTTGTCGGCGTGTGAAATGCTGATCGAACTATCGGGAAAAAGTCTCGATGCCGAAAGTATACGCGCTCTCTTTGAAGCTTTGAAAGATTCAGGCAGTCAGGACAGGATGTTCAGGAGCGTTCGGGACACTCTTCTTTTCTCGCTCTGTTCTTTTATTAACTGTTCTCTTTCCGACGGCACGGGAGGACTCGGAAAACTGATTACTTCATTAAGGTTTGCCGCAGGTTTTGATTTTCAGACGCTTATCGACGATTTTTCTTCTCTCGAGAGACTTCTTCGGAGCGATCCCGCCAACGTTTATCAGATATCTGATAAACCCTCTCAGGCGCTTTTAAGAAACAGGGTGATCCGTCTTGCCGCAAAGAAAAATATCTCTGAAGAAGCTTTTCTCAAAGATGTTCTGGAACAGGCGAATAAAGAAAACAGAAGCGTTTTCGATCTTCTTGGAAGACCTTATAAAGGAAAAATCTATTACGCCCTCAGATTTTCTCTGTTCTTTTTGCTTGTCGGCGGATTTGCGGCGTTCTGCTCGCGCGGCGGGATCGGCTGGGTGTGGTTATTCAGTCAAGTCCTTCTTCTTCCGTGCGCATGGTGTCTTTCCGGGGAGTTGAGCGTATTTGCGGCATCAAGGTTTTCATCAACTCAGCCGCTCTTACGTATCAAAACCGACAGATGCCCGGACGATGCCGTCACCTGCGTCGCGCTGACCTGCATGGTAAAGGATTCCGCCGAAGCATGCGAACTCTGCGAAAAACTCGAGAATCTCTTTCTGAGTCAGTTTCCGTCGAAAAAAAGAGATCCAAACGTCTTTTTCGGCGTCATCGGCGATCTTGCTCCCGCTTCGGTTAAGGAAAAGCCCGAGGATGAAGAAGTGAAAAATCAGCTTCTTCTTTCAGTCGAATCCCTCAATCTCAAATACGGCGGAGGCTTTTTTTGTTATCTTCGTCCGCGCGTTTTCTGCGAGTGCGAAAACTCCTTCATCGGCTGGGAGAGAAAGCGCGGCGCGATCGGCGATTTTGCCGACGACTGCGCCTTGGCTTCAAGAAAAGACAGATTTATCGGCGAGACTTCGTTCATAGGAAAAGCAAAGCTCCTTGTGACTCTCGACCGCGACACGGTGATGGGTTTCAAACAGCTTTACCGGCTTATCGGAGCCTCTCTCCATCCTCAGAACAGGCCCGTCGTCGGGACTGTCAAAGGCGTTCCCGTCGTGGTGCGCGGTCACGGCGTCCTTCAGCCGAGGATCGTCGACCGGATCGGGAAAAAGTCGACTCCGTTCGGCATCCTCCTCTGCGGAGCGGGCGGGAACGAGAGCTACTCGACCGCGTCTTTTGACGTTTTTCAGGACCTTTTCGGGTGCGCCGTCTTCTGCGGCAAAGGTATGATCGATTTAGAAGCGTACAGATCGGTCTGTTCCGGCGCTTTCGAGGAGTCGAGGATCCTCAGCCATGATATCCCGGAGGGAGCGAGGCTGAGATGCGGACTTCTTAGCGATCAGTGTTTTTCAGAAAGCGTCCCGGAGTCTACGCAGTCTTATGAATCGAGAAAACACAGGTGGATCCGGGGCGACGTCCAGTCTCTCGGCTGCGCGTTTAAAAAAGTCAGAAACGCCTGCGGCGATCTTGTTTATAATCCCGTCGAATCGGTCTATCGCTTCGTTCTTTTCGATAACGTGGTAAATGACCTTGCCTGCGCTTTTGTCTTTTTGCTTCTTTGCCTGGGAGCGCTCCTTCCCGGCGCTCTTGCGTGGAGGACGGCGCTTTTTGCGACTTTATATCTTTTTGCCCCTTTTTTCTTTCACTGTCTCGGGGCGATCTTTTCCGGGAAACTGAAAAGTCTTTCGTTCAGCTTCTATTCAAAAGTACTTTCAGGCGTATGGATGAGTTTTTTGACCTTCATCAAAAATCTCGCTTCGCTTGCTGAAGACTCTAAAAATTCTTTTGACGCGGCGTTCAGAAGCATCTGGAGGCTGACTTTTTCAAAAAAGCGGCTTCTCGAGTGGAAAACGTTTAATTCATCTTCGGGGTCAAACAGTTTAAGAAGTCACGTTATCACAAATGCCTTCTCACTTGCCGCGGGACTGATCCTTCTCATATTCAGTCCAAACCGCCCGTCGAGACTTTTCGGGCTTTTATGGACATTGTACCCTTTTGCGTCTTATCTTATCTCAAAGCCCTACAAATCAAAACGCGGTATCTCCGGAAAAAATAAAAAGATCCTGCTTGAATACCTTCGCGATTCATTTAAGTTTTTTGAAGAGCATTCCGGTCCGTCAAACGCGTATCTTGTCCCCGACAACGTCAGCGTTTCACCGCTCGATAACGAAACGAGGCTTCTTTCTCCGACAAACGCCGGGCTCTATCTTCTTTGCCTTGTCGCCGCAAGGGATCTCGGTTTCATCTCGACCGCACAGGCCGTAATGAAAATCTCTTCAGCCCTCTCGACTATAGAAAAGCTTGAAAAGTTCAACGGGAATCTATATAACTGGTACGATCTGAAAGACATGAGTCCAGTCGGCAGAAGATACGTTTCAACAGTCGACAGCGGGAATTTCTGCGTAAGTCTTGTTTGTCTTGTCAACGCCATGAAAAGTTTCAGAAGCGAAGACTCGAGGACTGAAGCTCTCATATCAAAATGCACCTCTCTGATCGACGCGATGCGCTTTGATTTTCTTTTCGACAGGACAAAGGATCTTTTCAGCATCGGTTACGACGTCGAGAGCGGCGCGAGAGATCCCAATCACTACGATCTGTATATGAGCGAAGCTCGGATGACGAGCTTTTACTGCGTCGGGAGAGGTCTTGTTCCGTCGGGTCACTGGAACGACCTCGGCAGGATACTGGTAAAAAATAAAAATC
>JAFTEP010000015.1 GCA_017453605.1 Clostridia bacterium | reverse complement strand
TCCGCCTGCGGCAAGACCAACCTCGCGATACTCATCCCTCCCGAGTATCTGAAAAAGAAGGGCTACAAGGTCTGGACCGTCGGCGACGACATCGCCTGGATGCGCGTCAAGGAAGACGGCAGACTCTACGCGATCAACCCCGAGAACGGCTTCTTCGGAGTCGCTCCCGGAACGAATGCGAAATCCAACTTCAACGCCCTCGAATCCACCAAGAAGAACACGATCTTCACCAACGTCGCCCTCAACCTCGACAACAACACGGTCTGGTGGGAAGGTCTCAACAAGGATCTGCCCGAGAACGCGCTCGACTGGAAGGGCAACAGATGGTACAGAGAGAAATTCAACAAGGCTGACAAGACCACCTGCGCCGCTCACCCGAATTCCCGCTTCACCGCGCCCGCAAAGAACTGCCCCTGCGTTTCGAGCGAATTCGACAAGGGCGAGGGCGTGCCGATCTCCGCTCTGATCTTCGGCGGACGCCGCGCAAAGTGCGCTCCGCTGGTCTATCAGTCCAAGAGCTGGGAGCACGGCGTGTTCATCGGCTCCGCGATGGCTTCCGAGACCACAGCGGCGGCAGCCGGCGCGGTCGGCGTCGTTCGCCGCGACCCGATGGCGATGCTTCCCTTCTGCGGCTACAATATGGGAGACTATTTCCAGCACTGGCTCGACATGGGCAAGAAGATGGGCGACAAGGCTCCCAAGATCTTCAACGTCAACTGGTTCAGGACCGACGACGAAGGCAACTTTATATGGCCCGGCTACGGCGACAACATGAGAGTCCTCAACTGGATCATCGACCGCTGCGAAGGCAAGGCCGACGCCGTCGAGACCGCGATCGGATACCTCCCGAAGCCCGAGGACATCGACCTGACCGACCTCGATATCGACATCGAGACCCTCAAATCCATCCTCGACGTCGACAAGGCGACCTGGACCAAGGAAGCCGCGGAGATCGAAGAGCACTACAAGAAGTTCGGCGACAAGCTGCCCGCCGAGCTCAGAAAACAGCTCGAGACCCTCAAGGCAAACCTCGCGAAACTCTGATAATAAAAAATCTTCCTTGAGAAGTAAATACGCACCGTTCTGAAAAAGGATAGGTGCGTATTTTCTCAAAAAAACAGTTCAAGAATAAAAGAAAAGAGGAACAAAAATGCTCAAAGCAGGCTACTGCAGGCTCGACGTCACGCCGCCGCTCGGATCGGACCTTTCGGGATATTTCTACAGAAGAGACGCCCGCGGGATCATAGATCCGCTCTATATCATCGCCCTCGCCGTCTCCGACGGCGAAGAGACCGCCGTAATGATCGCCGCCGACTTCATCGGGATAGACATGGAACACTGCTCGCGCATCCGCGCCGCCGTGAGCGAACGCACGGGCCTTCCCGAGGATCACGTCACGGTCTCCGCTCTCCACCAACACACGGCTCCGTGTATCACCACCCCCGAAAAAAGACTGACCGCGATCCGCGATGAAAAATACGTCGACGTGCTTATCAGAAAGTTTGCCGACGCCGCGGTCATGGCAAAGGACGATCTGAAAGAAGCGCAGGTGAGCGCCGCCGCGGCTCCGACCGCCGAGCCTATCGCGTTCGTACGCAGATACTTCACGAAGGAAGAGGGCGTGATGACCAACCCTTCGAGCAAGCTTACGCTTCTCGGGCGCTGCGCCGAGGCGGACAACACCGTCCGGCTCGTGAAATTCGCCAGAGACGGGGCAAACGATATCGCCCTCATCAACTTCGCCACCCACCCGGACGTCGTTTCCGGATATCTCATCAGCGCGGACTGGCCCGGATACGCGAGAAAATACGTCGAAGAATCTCTCCCCGGAGTCTCGGCGATCTTCTTCACCGGATTCCAGGGCGACTCCAACCACATCGACTTCTTCAAGCCGAAGGAAGAGCGTCTGGTAAACGGCTCGAACCTGGATCACAGCCGCTTTATGGGGCGGCAGGTCGCGAACACTGTGACCTCTCTCTGGAACAGGACCGAGCCGTCCGTGAGCGAAAAAGTCTTCGCGAAAAGCGTCGTCATCTACAACCGCACCAACGACACGGACGCCGAAAAATACGACGAATGCAAAAAGATCCTCGACGACTACCGCGCCTCCAACGCCACCTCGCACGGGGAGCTGGGCATCCGCGACCTCGCCTACGTCACCCGCATCGTCAATCTCAGGACCGCTCCGATCTTCCGCCCGGTCCCGCTGAGCGCGGTAGGCTTCGGCGACGTCGTGTTCGCGGGCATAGGCGGAGAGGCCTTCACGGCGTACATAGCGTCCGTCAAAGCGCTCGTGCCCGACAGATTTCTCATCACCGCCGTCTGCACCAACGGCTACGAGGGCTACTTCCCGACAGAGGAGGCCTTCTCTCAGGGCGGATACGAGGCGGACAGCTCGCTGTTCACCCCCACCCTCGAAAAAGAGGTCGTCGGCGCTTTCAGGGAGCTTCTCGCCGGGATCTGAAACGGTATATAGACTAAGCCCGCCCCGGAACCGAATCCGGGACGGGCTTGATTTTTCTATGGAATGTTTGTCCGCGACCGGCGCTCTCAGCCCTGAGGATAGTATTTGTCGTTCGCGAGCTTCATGCAGCAAATATCGTGCAGGATCCCGTATTTCTGCTCTGGGATCGTCATGATCCAGCTCGCGGACATAAAGCCGAGAAGCTTTGAATCGTCGAGGTAGTTCTTTGAAAAGGCTTCGATGCGCAGCATATTGACCGGCATGCTCCAGGTCGAGCCCGTGGGGATCTGATCGTAGCCCCAGTCCTCGAGCTTCTTGAATAGCGCGACGCTCGGGTTGTCCCAGAGATCGGGGAGGAAATTGTGGATCGAGCCGTAGAACCAGTTTGACATGACCACGTCCTTCGGAACGGATTCCCTGAAGCCCTTCTCGCCGCCGAATTCGTTGACGGTGCTCGGATCCGTCCACATCCACGGACGCGCCCCGTTCTTTCTGCAGGCTTCGAAGAGCACGTTGGAGTCCTCTATCTTTTTTGAGAGTTTTCTTGAGATCACTATCGGCTGACCGAGGATCTCCTGGCTTTTGGCGTCCTCCTCCTCGAGACCGAGGTGGAAGAGCGCGGGGCCGTCGAACAGCTCGCAGGTCTCGTCGACGATATCGCGGCAGAAGACGTTGAATTCCGGCAGACCGACTTTATAGCCCCAGTCCTTCATCCAGGCGTTGTGCGCGCAGGAAAAATTGAACTTCGGGAGCGGCTCGAGCCCGAGCGAGCGAAGCCTCTTCAGTTCTTCGCGAAACTCCTCCCTCGTCCAGGAGCCCTGCACGGCAAGCTCCGGATGCCTTTTGAGCTGAACGCCCTCGCCCATATCTATAAGTATCGTCGTGATGCCGTTTTCGGCCGCAAACTTTGTGACCTCTCTCCAGGTGTCGCGGTCGGTGACGAGCTTCTCGTGATATATGGAGTCTATGCACTCCTTGTTGTGAGGCTTGTAGTTGCCGGGCTTCTGCCACATGTTGTTCCCCAGATGAATGAGAGAAACGAATCTTTTCATTTTTTTACTTTACCCCCTGAAACGAAAATTTCAAATTTTTATATCTCAAAAGACCGGCTTCGGGAAAGAGGCCTTGTCGGCGATGACAAGATCGAGGATCTCGCAAAAACTCATCCACTCGACGCGGTCAGAGAAATTTTTTGCTATCCTTCGCGCGGTCTCGTCGAGAGCTCTCAAGCCCGTGGCGAGTCCGTTTGACATAAGGCTCTGCCAGTGAGAGATCAGAATAGGGAATCCGCCGGTCTCGAGGACCTCGACGAATTTTCCGCCCTTCCCGTCCTCGGTGAGGATCTTGTCGGCAAGATACGACACGAAAGCGTCGTCTGTTCTCGGCTCGTCGATCGTCCTCCAGAAATGATCGTGCAGAGTCGCCGGGATCGAAACGAGAGTCCGACCGTCCTCCTCGAGCGCGACCCAGGGCTTCGCGTCGGGCACTCCCCTGCGCCCGCGCAGAAAGAACCACGCCTTTTTGCTTCCGCTCACCCTCTCCACCGCCGCAGAGATCGCCGCCTGATATTCGTCCTCCACCTCGATCCCGAAGGTCCAGGGAGAGGTCACGCCGACGGGATCGAAGCCCGCTTCTTTAAGGATCGAAAGGGCGCGGGCTATATATTCCGTCAGGATTTTTCTGTCTTTAGTGCTCGCCCATTTCTGCTCGTCCATTCCGAGAGCCTCGCCGGTCACAAGATCGACGGCGAGGTTGTGAGTGAGCATTTCGGGCCCTATCGAAAACGGTCCCTCGACGCGCTTTTTCACGGTATCCATCCACTCGTCGAGGTCTCTTTTCGTGACCCCCTCGATCCCGTTTATTATATCCCCTCTGTTGCCGGGCATCGGGACGACGCTGAATTTGCCCTTTATCCCCCATCTTTCGATCACGTCGCAGAACCTGAAGAGCAGTTCGTTGGGATAGTATTCCATAAGCTTTCTTCCGTCCGCGGTCGTATCTCTGCTCGCGTGGGTGAAATAGACTGACAGCACCGGCGCCGGATCGTCGATAATGAGACTGATAGGAGTTTTTTTCATTCTTGCGCTCCTGATTTGACTTTTTATTCCTCTCCGAACATCGCGTCGAGATATGGTTTGAGGATCTCCTCCAGCGGCACCCCGTTTTCATACTGTTCGAGCATTTCGGGAGTGATCCTGAAGCCGTCGAAATCAATAAGCCCGCCGTTGTCCTGAGGACCGAGACCCAATTCGTCCGCGAGAGCGTTCTTCAGATAAACGGGCATATACGCCGGATGCCTCTGATCCTTCCAGACGAAGCCGAATTCGATGAGCTTCACCATAGTGTAATCGTCGTAGGTCAGACCGTCGTAGACGTATCCCAGCTTCGGGTGGCCGACTATGACGTCCGGCTTGCCCGCCGCGCTCCACCCGGCCGCCGCCTGTCTGCACTCGGGATACGACGCTATCCTGTGCAGGACGTATGCCATGGAGTCGTCGCCTCCGTTGAGATTGAAGAATATGTTGCGGTCGAAATAGGCCGTTATCGGAACGGCGTCGTCGATCATATAGCAGTTGAAATAGTCCTCGTTCCCCTCGTTGTAGTCGTCGACGTCGATCATCCCGTTGTTCCAGGGACCGAGGATGAGCTTTTCGTCCAGAGAGTATTCCCTGATGAAGCCGGCGGCGTCGCGAGCGAAATAGTAGTTGCTCTTTATCTCGTTGACCGCCGCCGTGACGCTCCAGTAAAGAGGAACGGCAAAACACACCGTCGCGGTAGCGAGAAAGACCGCCCGGATCAGTTTCTTGTCGCGCGGGGTCTTTATGAGTCTTTTGCCGATCGCCCTGCCGATCTCAAAGCGGTTTTCATCCCTTGATAGGACTTCTATATAGAAAACCAGAAGCAGGAAAGCAAGGCCTATGTGATGTGTGGAAAAATAGACCATCGCCGCAAAGGACGAGAACAGAAGATACGGGAGCACGAAGAATTTCAGGCTTTTTTTAGACGACGCGCAGATCAGAATGAACCAAAGGATGAGACCAATGAAAATGCAGCTGATAAACTCCGCCGCGGGCATGGACATCGAGCTGATCGAAAGCTGTTCGACCCCGAACCAGGAGCTGCTGAGAAAGGTGACGTTGGCGGGGATCGTGAACAGGGTGCATACAAGACAAAGAACAAGGGAATTGTCGCCCTGGATGTTGACGCTGTATCCGTCCTTCGCCGGCATGAACTCGACCGCGAGGATCATAACCGCGACGAGGAGCACGAGCAGGGATAAGGTCCTGCCGTCCTTGAACAGTCCGCAAAACAGCTTCACGGTTCCTTTTTCCCTCCAGATCTCCCAGAGGATGCCCGCGGAAACGCCGCCCGCCATAAGTATTCCGTATGCGTTCGAGAAACACAGTATCAAAAGACAGACGAACACCCTCCACGGATGTTCTTTTCTCTTTTCCAAAGAAACGCCCAGAAGAAGCAAGGCGAGCATCATGACGGAATAAGGTCTGGAGATCACCCCGTACTGATAGAAAACGAAGTAACTGAAAGGAAGCGTGAGCCTGAGGATCCTCGGCATCCTGCATCGGAAAACGAGCACGGCGACCGCAGAGACGGAAAAGAGGAAGCCGACGGATTTGAGCCCGATCTCGTAGGGCACGCCGAGCTTTGCCGGGATCGCGAGGATGAGGTGCCAGAACGGCGGATGTCCCTCGTAGGGGGGCAGGGTTATGAGAAGATCCTTTAAGCTCGCGCATTTTGCGATCTGCCAGGAAAGCGCCTCGTCGTACCACGGCTCGTGGTACGCGCTGACGACGCAGTACAGGACGACGAACAGCGCGAAGACAGACCATTCGGGAATTTTTGTTTTGAAGATCCCTGGGAGTTTTACCCCCGGCGTTTTCGATTCCATACCGTACTCCGTTTTTCTTTCTTTTTAGCCGATTATTCGGATTTTACGAGAAGAACTTCAGGATCCTTATCGCAAGACCCATATCCGCCTCGCGTGAGTGGGCGGAGACGTCCTTGCGGTTTCTGATCTCCTCTTTGTTTTTGTGGAAATACTCGTAGGATCTCAAAAGCATCTCCTCGTCCGTCATGGTGGGCTCCCAGCCGAGCTCTTTTTTGATCTTCGAGGTATCGAAAATGAAGCTCGAGGAGATCATATTGTACTGATACGGACCGAGAGGAGATATGCCGAGCCAGTAACAAAGCTTCATTGCGAGCTTCGCGAAGCCCGCCGGGAAATGCGCGAGCCTGGAGGTGGACTCGGAATGATCCACGACGTACTGATATTTGTAATTGAAGCTCTTGACGTCGTCGGAACCGATGTTGAACACCGCGCTCTTTGGGTAATCAAGCGCGAGCTCGCAGGCCCTGCAGAGATCCTTGGCGTAGATGAACTGATACCTGTTCTCGCCGTTGCCGACCATCCATAGCTTCTTGTTGTCGTCGACGAATTCATAGAGGATCGCGAGCAGACCGAGACGCCCCTCGTCCATAATGGTGGGACAGCGGAAGATCACCGACTTCACCTTCTCAGACGGAGCGAGCAGTATCTTTTCGCCCTCGGCTTTCGATCTGCCGTAGAGTTCGATCGGATCGGCGGGTTCATCCTCTTTCACTTCGTGATCGAAGCTCTTTCCCCAGAGACAGTTGCTCGACGTGAAAACTATCTTTCCGACGCCGTACTTTTCGCACATATCGAAAACATTTTTCGTGCCGTCGACGTTAGAAGACCACAATTCCTTTTTCATTTTGCGCTCGTGCGCCAGCATCGCCGCGAAATGGAACACGGCGTCGAACTTATGCTCCGAAAAGACCTTCTCGAGACACTCTCTGTCGCGGATATCCCCGACGTAGGAAACGTAGTTCCCGCGCTCGACGGAGCTCTTCACAAGATCGAGATTGACGCAGGCGTAGCCCCTGTCGAGAAGATAGTCCGTCATGATCGTTCCGAGGAAGCCGGAACCGCCGGTAACAAGAATGGTTTTCATTTTATCTTTCTCCTTATCGTTTTCCGTTTTCACTTATCCTCGCCGAAGATCGCGTCGAGATAGGGTTCGAGGATCTCCTCTATCGGCACTCCGTTTTCGATCTGCTCGCGCATCTCGTCGGTCAGGACGATGCCGTTTATGAAAGCGTATTCAAGTCCCGAAAGAGGCTCGAGAGAGTATTTTCCCAGCAGATCGTTTCTCAAAAAGACGGGCATATACGAGACGGACGCGTTCGTCTTCCAGATGAACCTGTACTCAACGGCGGCGACCAGGCTGAAATCCGAGTAAGTGACGGAGTCCCCGTAGACTTCCGTCAGATCCGGCTTCCCGATCAGCACCTCCGGCGTCCCGGCTTCGCGCCATTTTGCGGCGTCCTGAGCGCTGCGCTCGGGAGAGGGATTTCTGTAATATAAAAACGCGTGAGAATCGTCGCCGTAGTTGAGGTTCAGCGCGAGATTCTTCCTGAAATACGCGTTCACCGGCACGACGTTGCCGACGACGAAGGTGTTGGGATATTTCTTTACGGCGCCCGTATCGGGATCGGTCGACTGCCGCTCGCTCCAGCCGGAAAGGATCAGGGCGTCTTCGAGCCCGGTCTCTTTCAGAAACGACGCGAGCTCCGCGCTGTAGCAGTAGGGGTACTTCACGTCGTTTACGGAAGCGCAGGCGGTCCACCAGAGCGGGATCGCAAGGCAAATCGCCGCCGCCGCGGTCCAGAAGCCTTTCAGAAGCTTCCCGTCGCGTTCGGTCTTCGCGAGGCGCGAAAGGATCTTTTTGCCTGTCTCAAATCTCTCCGGGTCGGAAGCGGTAAGCTGAGCCCAGAACAGCAGGATGATGAAGACGATCCCGAGATGGTGTCCCGAAAGATAGACCGCCGCTGAAAAAACGGCAAAGAAAAGATAGGGGACGAGAAGATATTTCAGGTTCTTTTTCGACGAAGCGCAGACTATAAGAAGCCAGAGCAAAGCGCCGAGAAAACTCAGCATGACAAGCTCGTAAGCCGAGAACGAAACGGTCTGAAGCAGGGTCCCGTCGCGGCCGAACCAGCTCGCGGTGGAGAAAAGCGTCTCTCCGGGAAGGGTGAGAAGCGCGCAGATAAAGCGCGGGATCACGGGATTCGTTTCGTCAAAAGAGGAGTTGTAGGTATCGGCGCGAGGAACGATCTGCACGGCGATGAGAACGGCAAAAACGAAAAGGATAAACAGAGACAGGGTGCGCTGATCGGTGAAAAGCTGTAAAAAGAGCTTTTTTATCCCCTTTTTTCTGAAAAGATCCCAAAGGATGCAGGCGCAGATCCCGCCGGCGAGAAGGATCCCGTAGGCGCTCGAAAGACAGATAAGAACAAGGACGGCGAAATTGAGCCATGGGCGCTCGTTTTGTCTGGGAAGCGTGAGGCTGAGGATCAGAAACAGAAGCAGCATCAGTCCGTAGGGCCGGACGATCACGCCGTACTGGTAAAAGAAGAAGTAGCTGAAGATCAGGGCTATCCGCACAGGTCTCGGGAAGGCGGATCTGAACAGGACGATCGCCGCGGAAGCGGAGGTGATAAGAAGCCCGATCGCTTTCAGGCTGACGGAAAAATCGAATCCGAGCTTCGCGGGGACGGCGAGGATAAGATGCCAGAGCGGCGGATGGCACTCGTAGTGCGGGATCTCAAAAAGGATCTCCCGAAGAGACGCGCATTTTGCGATCTGCCAGGCCTGAGCCTCGTCGAACCACGGCTCGTGGAAAAAAGAGACGGCAAAAAATAAGCCGAAAAACAGAATAAATGCCGCCCATTCGATCTTTTTGCCGCTGAGAAGTTTTTGTTTCACCCTGTAAATCCCTTTTTTATTATTTAATTGTTTGACAAAATGAATTATACAACATTTTTCTTTTCAATGTCAACGCTTTTGACAAAAAAAGAGGTGTATGCGGGGTATCTGCAAGAACTTGACAAAGCGCCGAAAGAGGAGTATAATAAAAACTGTAGATTTATACCCCGACGCGGACCGGAACGCAGAGGGGGCGGAAACTGACGATAAACAATACAGCCGAAAGAGGAAAGCGCGAAAATGCCCGCGAACGGCTTTTATATCAAAAAGATATATATAAAACAATTCAAATCTCTCAGCGATCTCACGCTCGAACCGTCGGGCGAGCTGAGTGAATTTTCCATGCCCTCCGCCGAGGCTGCGGGAGATGTCTGCGGCTTCGTTCGCGGTATGCTCTACGGCGACGGGGAGATGAAGGGCTTCATTGAGATCGAAACCGACGGCGTCACCGTGAAGATCGCCTCCGACGGCGAGGACAGGATCGTCGTCCCGCCCGAAGCCCTCGAAGGCGCCGCCACTCCCGGAGAAGCTCTGACAGGTCTTGACGCCGACGTGTTCGGGGAACTGTTCAACATTTCCGTCGATCAGGGCGAGACGCGTCAGATCCCGCCCGAAAACCTCGACGCGTGTCTGAAACGCTTCGGCGCGCCGGAAGGACTGTTTTCCTCGATCGAAAAGCTCGACCGCGAGAAGGAGCGCTTCACCAACAAGAACGGCGACGGAGAAAGCGACCTGGCGATCGCGCGCCACAGGGAGCTCACGGAAAAATGCGACGCCGTTCATCTGATCGGAGCAAAGCGCGCCGAGCTCGAGAACCAGATCCTGAGTTACGACGAGAGGCTCGACGAAAACGCCAAGAGAAGCATCATCCTCAAGGCGGATATGAAAAACTACACCGACGATATCAAGCTGCTGGAGAACCGCGAAAACGCCTCCCAGCTCAAAAACGAGATCCAGGCCAACGAAAAGAAGCTTCGGATCTTCAGATACGAGGCGGAAAAGGAGATCCCTCTCCCCCAGCCGGGAGAACTTTCCGACATAAAGAGACTGTATTCGGAGTTTTCCAGAGTCAAGGCGGAACTCAGCGACAGCGCGAACCAGCTCGTCAGCGCGAGAGAGAATCTCGAGTTCCACAAGAAGATCTTCGACCACGAGGATTTCGACGCCGACTCCGTCCTGAAGCAGTACGACACGATAAACCGCAACAGAAAGCGCAGATTTCTGTTTCTGATCCTGACGGGCGTGTTCGCGCTCGCCGCGGTCGTCACATTCATCGTGCTCACCCTCAATCCCGGATCGAAAACGCTCTTCGACGCGCTCGTCGGGCTCAGCGTTTTCATCGTCGGGCTTATATGTTTTGTCATTTCCGACATTTTCTCGAAAAAGACCGAGATCATCCTTGACAAGCTGAAGATAAGGACGAAAAAGGAATTCGACGGTCTTCACGAAAAGCTCAACGCCCACAGAAAGACCGAGGTGCTCTACACCGAGCAGGTCACAAGATGCGAAAAGCAGTGCAGCGTGTTCACAAGGCTTTCGGACGACTGCCTCGACAAATTGAGACGACTGCTCTCATACACCGGGCTGGATCTCGGTTCAAGCCAGGATGTGAGCAATATCTGCGACAGACTGATCTCCAACTGCGACACCATTTCAGAGCTCGAGCGCCAGATCGATCAGCAGAAGCAGACCTACAACAAGATGCTGAAAAACAACGTCGAGAAGGAAGAGCTCGTCGTCAGCAAGGAATTCGCCGCGCTCGAAAGAGAGCTCGATTTCGTGAACCGTCAGAACGCCTCGCTTATGTCCAAGAAGGCCTCGGTGAACGAACAGCTCGCCGCCCTCGACGAGGAAGAAAAGAAGATCGAAGAGTTTGCAGAAGAACTCGCCGAGACCGACAGAAAGATCGAAGCGCTCTCAAAGGAATACAACGCGGTCTGCTCAAAGCAGAATCCTCTTCTGAGGCAGGCAAAGGAAGTCCGCGAAAAGCTCTCGGGCGCGATCTGTCCGACCGCCGACAAGCTCCTGGCAAACATCCTGCGGCCCGGCGAGCAGTTCTCGCTCTCCAAGCGGATGCTCCCGCAGATCGTCCTCGACGGAAAACCGCTCGAGCAGGAGGTGAGCCGCAGATACCTCTCGCAGATGGCGTCTTTGGTCTACAGGCTCATGCTCTCTATGGTCCTCTTGAAAAAATGCCCGCTGATCTTTGTCGACGGTTTTTCGTTCTGCGACAAAAAGACCGCGGAAGATATCGTGAACAGACTCAAAAGCTCGTCTCACCAGATCATTTCGCTGACTTCTCCCGGCTCCGCCCGCGTGAAGGAGCTGATCCAGTGAGCGCGGCCGAAAACGCCCTGACGCTCGATTCCCCGATCGACACCGTCAGCGGCATAGGAAAGATAAAAAAAGCTCTGTTTGAACGCGTGGGGATCCGCACGGTCTCAGAGCTTTTGTGTTACGCTCCGAGCGGCTGGATAGACACCGCTCCCGCGAAGTTCTCCGAAGCGTCCGGCGGCGCGGTCCGCCTGTTCGTCGCGACAGTGCTCACCCGGCCCGCAAGAGCCTACATCAAGGGCGGGCGCAGATCCGTGAGCTTCTCGGTGAGCGACGGAGAGGAGCGCGCGACGGTCTGCTATCTGAATCAGCCCTACGCGGCGTCGGCGTTCGAGAAGGGCGAAACGGTCCTTCTCATGGGAAGAGTCTGCTCCTATTCCGGCAAACTGTGGCTCTTTTCGCCGCAGAAGCTCAAAAAAGCGCCGGACGCCGTAAAGCTTGCGGTCTATCCGAAAACCGCGGGGCTTAGTGACAACGATTTCCGCAAGGCCGTCGCTTCGGTCCTTCACCTGTGCGGTCTTCTGCCCGATCCCCTGCCGGAAAGTCTCTTGAAAAAGAACTCCCTGCCCTCTCTCGGCGAAGCTCTTCGCGCGCTCCACGCCCCGAAGGACGACGCTTCCCTCGCCGCGGCGAAGAGACGCCTCGGCTACGACGCGCTTTTAAGGCTCGCGCTCAGAGTCAGCGCGTTTGAAGAAAAGCGCTCGAAGGACCTTTTTGATCCCTTCGAAAACCCGGATATGAAAAACTTCTTCGGGCAGTTTCCTTTCACCTTCACCGACTGCCAGCTGAGGGCGCTCTCGCAGATTGCCGGAGACCTTACGGGCTCCGGAAAGCGCCCCGTCATGAACAGGCTCCTCCAGGGCGACGTCGGGAGCGGAAAGACCGCCGTTGCCGCCGCCGCCTGCTATATCTGCGCCGCAAACGGCTTCAACAGCGTCGTGATGGCGCCGACCGAGATACTCGCCTCTCAGCACTACGAATTTTTCAAGAAGATCTTTTCGCCGCTCGGCATAAGGACGGCGTTTCTTTCCGGCTCGGCCGGCAAGGCGGAAAGAGATTATTTCAACTCCTGCTTCGAGGACCCGGACGGGGTCCCGGTCGTCGGCGTGGGGACTCACGCCCTTCTGGAGCCGGGCGCGAAGATCAACAACGCCGCGCTCGCCGTGATCGACGAACAGCAGCGCTTCGGCGTCGGGCAGAGGGGAAAGCTTGCCGAAAAGTGCCGGATCGCAAACACCCTCGTGATGACGGCGACTCCGATCCCGAGAAGTCTCGCGCTGTTTCTGTTCTCGCCCGACAACGTCTCCGAGCTCGACAGCCTCCCGCCGGGAAGGCTCCCCGTGAAGACCTATCTTATCGGCGAAAACAAACGCGAAAGGCTCACCGCGTTCATGGACGAACTCGTTTCAAAGGGCGGCAGGGTCTACGTCGTCTGCCCGCTGATCGACGAGAGCGAGGATCCGCTCGGCCTAAACAGCGCCGCCGAGACCGCAAAGAGGATCGCCGAGGCGCTCCCGGAGCGCAGGGTCGCGCTGCTCCACGGCAAGATGAAGAACGCCGAGAAGGACGCGGTCATGGCACAGTTTGCTTCCGGAAAAGCTCAGATCCTCGTGTCCACTACAGTCATCGAGGTCGGAGTCAACGTGCCGGAGGCAAACCTTATGGTGATCGAAAACGCGGACCGCTTCGGACTGAGCCAGCTCCACCAGCTCCGCGGAAGAGTCGGCAGAGGAAAAACCCAGTCGTTCTGCGTTCTCGTGACCGCCCGCCGTAACGCCGACGCGCTCAGGCGTCTGAAGAAGCTCTGCGAGACCGGCGACGGCTTTGAGATCGCAAGATTCGACCTCGAGGAGCGCGGACCGGGAGATTTCTTCGGGACTCTCCAGAGCGGCCACGGTTTCGGGGAAGGCTTCGGGGAGGAACTCACCCAAAGCGTCAGGGAGGACGCCGTTTTTGTTCGCGAAAGCGATCCCGCCCTCGCCGAAAAGCTGTCGGGCGCCCGCGTTTCGCTCAACTGAGGATTTGATTTACCGATACAAGTAAATTATTTATTATAAAGCCCCGCAAACCAAACTTTTTTTGAAAAATCTGTTGACTTTTTTCACCCGGTGTGATATAATTTTATAACTTCGTTGATCTGAATACTCTGCGCAGCGAAAGATCAAAGCATTTTACAAGGAGAAAAGCTTTTTATGGACAGCGACAGTAGCGACGGTAATACCGCCGGCTATTATTTGTCACAATACTTATATCAGGCATATCTGCCCAACAGGCGCAGGTATGTCTTTTTGCGCCTGAGGCGTGTGTTGAGCTGATCCTTCCGGGATGAAGTCTGACACATTTATCACTATTTCAGGAGCAGAAAATGGACGTACCCCGATTACTTGCGATGGCGGCACTGGTCGTGTTGTCGTCATTCTTCTCGGCGACTGAGACCGCGTTCTCGTCGCTCAACAAAACACGGCTGAAAACGCTCGCGGAAAAAAACAAACGCGCGCAGAAGACCCTCAATCTCGCAGAAAACTACGACAAGCTGATCTCGACGATCCTTATCGGCAACAACATAGTCAACATAGCGCTCGCGTCCGTCGCGGCGGTCTTCTTCATAAACCTTCTGAACGACGCCGGACCCGCGGTCTCGACGGCGGTCGTCACGGTCGTCGTGCTGATCTTCGGAGAAGTGACGCCGAAAAGTCTGGCGAAGGACTCGCCGGAAAAATTCGCGATGTTCGCGACCCCGCTTATCGGCGCGCTCACGGTGCTTTGCACTCCTCTCAACTTTCTGTTCAGCCAGTGGAAGAAGCTTCTGAGTAAGATCTTCAAGACCAAGGGCGACACGAAGGTCAGCCAGGAGGAGCTTCTGATGCTCGTCGACGAGGTCCAGCAGGACGGCTCTATCGACACCGCTGAGGGCGACCTTCTGAGAAACGCCATAGGCTTTTCCGACAGGAAAGCCGAGGACATCCTCACGCACCGCGTCGATCTCGAGGCGGTACCGCTCGAAACGCCGAAGAGCGAGATCGCGAAGGTGTTCGAGAAATCGAGATTTTCGCGCATCCTCGTATACAAAGAATCCATCGACAACATCGTCGGCGTCATCCACCAAAAGGATTTCTACGTCGGCGACGGCATAAGCAAAAAGCCGATAGAGGAGATCATCACTCCCCCGCTCTTCATACACCAGTATGAAAAGATCACCGACATCCTCAAGACGCTTCAGAAGGAAAAGTCGCATATCGCCATCGTCATCGACGAATACGGCGGAACGCTGGGCATCGTGACGATGGAGGACATCTTAGAAGAGCTGGTCGGCGATATCTGGGACGAGCACGACGAGGTCGAAGAGGATTTCAGGAAGGTCTCGGACGACACCTACGTCGTGGACGGCGCGGTGAACCTCGACGACTTCTGCGAGTTCTTCGACATTGAGTGCGAATCCGACAGCGTTTCGGTCGGCGGCTGGGTCATGGAGCAGGTCGACAAGATCCCTGACAAGGGCGATCAGTTCGACTATGAAAACCTCCACGTCCGCGTTTCCGACACCGACGGCCACAGGGTCACGCACATCAACGTGACGGTCAAGGAAAAGACCGACGAAGACGACCCCGAAAAAGAAGAAAAAGACGACTGAAAAAATCACAGGACCGGACCGGGTAGAACTTCTTCCCGGTCCGGTTTGATTTGTATTCAACTACGGGTGCGTGCGGTCCCCGATTTCAGGCTGTCAGATCCACTTATGATTGACGAGCATAGCGAAAAGCTCGTCCGCGTAAAGCGCGTGACCGCGTTCGTTGGGGTGCCAGTTGTCGTCGAGCCATTCGGCTTTGAGTTCGGGAAGTCCGAGGGACGCGAGACGGATATTCGCGTCGGCGAGGGGCAGTCCGTCTTCAAGGGCGACCTTTCTCGAAGCGTCGGCAAGCGACGAAAAGCTGCTGCCCGGGTCTGTCCATATCTGTTTGCCGCCTACGGGAACGACGGTCAGGAGCGCGACTTTTGAGCATAGCGAGCGGCAGGCGGCAAGAAGACGCCTGAGATCGGCGGCGTACTGTTCTGGACCGACGCCGGTCAGCCAGTCGTTGACGGTGTGCGCCTCGGCGAGGATGACGTCGGGACGCGCGGCGCGAACGTATGAGTCGAAATATCCGTCGAGGTATTTGTTCGTGCTCGTCGAGCCGACGCCCGCGTTGACGACGGCGCAGGGCCCGCCGTAAAACTCGGCGCAGTATAAAGCCGGGGCGTTTTCGCCCGGGACTAACGAGAGCGTGTGAGAGCCCGCGGGACAGTGGAAATAATAAAGGCGGTGCGGTCTGTCGCCGTCGTATGCGTCAAGAGAGATCTCGTTAAGCGCGCCGTCGATGACGACGCCGACGGAAGTTTTTATTTCCCGCGCTTCAAAAAAGAGCCTGACAAGTTCGCCGTCGAAAACGAATTTTTTCCCGTTTCCGTCAAGCGTCATACTGTCGCCGCAGATCTCGCCGCCGAAGGCTTCGGCGAGAGACCCTCTTCTGAGAGAAACCGAATGAGAACCGGTGAGAGCTTCTACCGAGCGTCTCAGACGGTTGACGTAGCTTTCGGTCTCAAAGACGACCGGTCTCAGTTCTCCGGCGACGACTTTTTTCCCGAGGCACTCGACGGCGCCCTTCGCGCCCTGTCCCCAGGTGTGGGAGTCTCCGGTACAGACGATCCTGAGCATAAGTTTATCCTTTCAGTTAAAAAGCGATCCCAAAAACCAAGCCGGGGAATACCCCGGCTTATCGGCTTTGTGTGAAATAATTATTTACCCGTCTTGATCGTGGCGCCGCAGGCCGGGCACTTGATCTCGGAAGCGTCGATGGAATCGTCCAGAACGACGGTCTCGTGACACTCGGGGCACTCGATCTCGTAGTAGCTGATCCCGTCGTCGTCCTCTTCGTCGTCATCGTCGGCGCCGCAGTCTTCATCGCAGTCAGTGCAGTCGCCGTCGCATTCCTCGCCGTCTTCTTCGCCGTAGAAGTCTTCCTCGAGGTCGCTGAGATCCTCGTCGATCTCGTCGACGTAATCGGAAAGCTCGTTGTGATCCTCTTCAAGGTTTGCCAGATCGGAAGCGAGATCGGAAAGGATGTCGGTGATGCAGCCGATGATCTTTCCCTCTTTGGTCTCGCCGTCGATCCCGAGACCCTCGACGAGTCCCTTGAGATGGGCAACTTTTTCGGATGGGGTCATGGTTTTCTCCTTTCGGGCTCTCAGACTCTTTCGAGATATTCGCCGGTCCTGGTGTCGATCTTGAGCACGTCGCCCTCGTTGACGAAGAGCGGGACCTTGATCTGCGCGCCGGTCTCGAGATCGGCGGGCTTCAAAGAACCGGTGGCGGTGTTGCCCTTGACGCCGGGCTCGGTGTGGGTGACCTTGAGCTCAACGAACATCGGGGGCTCGATTCCGAAGACGTT
>JAFTEP010000194.1 GCA_017453605.1 Clostridia bacterium | reverse complement strand
GAGATAAAGTCCGTGCTCCCTGGTGTTGGCGGCCTCCCATTTCGGGCTGCCTTCGCGGACGGCAAAATCTCTGAAGAGCTTTTCAGTCATCAAAACGCCTCCTCCTTTTAGATCTGTTTTCTTTGAATTTATAAAATTTTACAGCCGCAACGGACGACGCGGCGCAGACAATCAGGGCCAAAGCGTCAAAAGCGGCGGAAGACAGAGAGATCTCAAAGCCGTTCACCGCCTTGTCTGCAATAAAGTGGACAAGCCCCGCGGCGATAAGAGCAAGAAGCGGACATAAAACGCAAAAGAAGGCGCTCCGGGTCGTTTTGAAAAGCTTCATGCCCGAAACAAAAGAGACGATGAGAACATAAAGCGGCATGAAGACGAGCGGGATGAGCCCCCACAAAGCTCCGCCGAGCGATTTCAGGAGCAAGATAAGACCTATATACGCGATGAACACGGCAAAAATGACGGAGCAGCGCGAAAACCAGAACCAGAAGTTTTTTTTCATTTGAACTCCCAAAAGGCGCGTACAAAAACCAAAACGCGCGTTTCGAACGGTGCTTTGTGTCATTCTACCACAAAAATATTAAAAAATCAAACAAATCGCGGCAAAAACAAAAAAAGAAAACCGTGGGGGCGGCGGGACCGGATCGATCCCGCCTGCCCGAAGGTTTCGGAAAACACACATGACATCAAATCTGCCAATGGACAGATTATATCACAAGCAATTCAAAAATGCAAGTTTTAATTAACAAAAATTCATTTAAAAAACGAATTTTGTAGGACTGAACACAAAAACAGGCGATTTACCGCCAAATCACCGTCGATTTTCACAATAAAACCGTGCAGATTTATATGATATCGAATCATAGGTGCAGTTTTTATTCATTTTCGGGCAGAAGGTCGACGATCACGAGCTCGGTCGGATTGAACAGCCTCGGAACCGGGACCGAGTTTGCAAGACCGCGCGAGACGACGAGCCTTCCGTCGTAGACTCCGAAAACGTATTTTGCGAAGACCCCCTGCCCCGGAGCATACATACCGCGGTTGAAAACTCTTATCTGACCGCCGTGCGCGTGACCGGAGAGGATCAGGTCGATATCGAGATCCGCAAGTTCTTTTTTATAAAGCTCCGGACGGTGGCAGATAAGCGCTTTGAAACCCGGTCCTTCAGAAAAAGCGCGGGCGAAATCAAGACCTCCGGCAAAGTCCGAATAACCGCCGAGACTGATCCCGCAGACCTCAACGGACCTGTTCTCGAGCCGGACGACGCCGAGGCTTTCGCAGTCCATGGAGTCGACGGTCTTTCCGTCGAATTCGTGGTTTCCCATCGTGTAGAACGTGGGGCAGATGCGAGCGGCGCCTTTAAGAAACGCGCAGGCGTTTGCGGTGTCGTCCCAGGGATGATCGAGGAGATCTCCGGCGACGACGGCGAGATCCGGACCCGCGAGAGCGAGCAGATCGAGCGCCTCGTGCGGATCGCGGCTGTGAAGATCGGCGGCGAGCGCGATGCTCAACGGACGCGCGATCTTCGGGCTGCGGATAGTATATTCAGTAAGAACGGTCTTTGAACTCAAAATCATTCTCCCCCCTATCCTGACAAAAAACACCTGCAGAAAACCGCAGGTGCATTTGTCGGTGTGATGAGCCGTCATTCGCACGGAGCAAAATGACGGCGAAAGACCTCTTTCGGGCGGTCTTACTCGGCGACGACGGAAACTTCCTTCTTGCCGCCGGAAATGCGAGTGAATCTCACGACGCCGTTGGTGAGGGCGAACAGAGTGTCGTCCGAGCCTTTGCCGACGTTCTGACCGGGATGGATGTGAGTTCCTCTCTGTCTGACGAGGATGTTGCCGGCGAGGCAGGCCTGGCCGTCAGCTTTCTTGACGCCGAGACGCTTGGACTCGGAATCTCTGCCGTTTTTGGTGGAACCGACGCCCTTCTTATGGGCAAAAAACTGCAAACCTAAGTTCAACATGATAATTTCCTTTCCGTTATGTTTTCTTCTCTCAGAGAGAGATTTTCGGGGTATTCCCCGCAAAGAAGCTCCAGTTCGTTTCTGAAGCCGCGCATCAGGGCGTCCGCGCACCCGCTTCCCGCATCGACGATCCGCACGCTGACAAAAGCGCTTTCGGGATCGGTCTTCAGGGCGATCTTCGTCCCGAACTGATCGGTGAGAGTGTTGACGACAAGCTGCGTCATGGCGCTTACCGCCGCGCAGAGGATATCGCTCCCCGCCTGAGAAAGTCCGCTGTGTCCGGAGATCTCAAAGCCTGACAGAACGCCGCCGGCGCGGTAAAACGTCGCCCGGATCATGCCACGATGGACGCGATCTGAACCTTGGTGTAGGGCTGTCTGTGTCCCTGCTTTTTCTTCTCGTTCTTCTTTGACTTGTAACGGAAGACAACGATCTTTTTGTTTTTGCCGTTCTTGACGACCGTCGCGGTGACCTTGG
>JAFTEP010000014.1 GCA_017453605.1 Clostridia bacterium | reverse complement strand
GTCGTCCGCGCCGATCTGTCAGACCCCGCCGAGTGCCGGAGGGTCCACGCGGAGAACCCCGGCGTCGATCTGCTGATAAACGACGCGGGCTTCGGCGATTACGGGGAGTTTTTTGCAACCTCCCTCGAAAAAGACCTCTCGATGATCGACACCAACGCGAAGGCTCTGCACATCCTCACGAAGCTGTATCTTAAAGATATGGTCGAGCGCGACAGCGGGCGCATAATAAACGTCGCCTCTATCGCCGGTCTCATGCCGGGACCTCTGATGGCGACCTATTACGCGACGAAGGCTTACGTCGTCAGCCTCTCGGAATCGATCCGCACGGAGTTGAAAAAGCGCGGCTCGAACGTAAAGATCAACCTTGTCTGTCCCGGTCCGGTGAAGACCGGCTTTGAAGAGGCGGCGAATCTCGGCTTCTTCTTTGTCGGCACGGATGCGAACAAGGTCGCCAAATATACCCTCACTCACCTCGACCGCTTCCGTATCGTTCCGGGCGCGGCGGTCAAGGCGGCGATCCCGTTCATGAAGCTTCTTCCCGCCGTCACCCTCGCTTCCGTCATTTACGTACTGCAGACAACGAAAAAGAAGAAAAAGAAATCGGACGACTGATAGATAATAAATAAAAACAGACTGCCGCGCAGATCTTGCGCGGCAGTCTGTTTTTCACCCGAGAAAGTGGGGATAGTGCGGCCGCGGGTCTATCCTGCCCGCGGAAACGAGCTTGCCGTAATAGTTGGCGTAATGCACGAACTTTTCCTCGCTGTTGTAAAAAAGCCGCTTCTCGTCGAGCTCTGAAATGGTCTCCAGTTCTCCCGAGAGATACGCCTTTATCTCCCTCACCGCGCTGTCGAGCCTTATCAGCAGCGAGCCGTAGCGCATATCAAAGATATCCCAGCCCAGAGGCTTGTATATCTCAAACCAGTGCTTCATGTGCGCTTCTCTCAGTTTTCCGACGCGCGCAATAAGGTCGGGAAGAATAAAGTCCGCGAACTCCGCGAGCGTTTTTTTATCGCCGTCAAGGTACGCCTTTCTCAGTCTGATCCCCGCCTCCGCCTTTACCGAGAGAGTCCGGCACAACTCTATATATACGTCGAAGAAGCTCCCGAATCCTGCTTTTGTTTTCGCCTCTTCGAGCGTCTTGCAAAGATTTTCGTAGTGCGCGTCGAGTTCAATGCCGCTGAAATTCAGATCGCACATCCCGGCGAGAACGTCCTGCCAGAGAAGAGGCTTGGACGAGTTGAAGTCCCTTTCGTTGCCTTCGGGGACTCCCGGTACCTCGTCGATCTTCTGCAGGAGCATGAAGGCGTCGAAATCGCTGCCGAAAAGCGCGTCAAAGCGCCGCTTTACCGCCTCTTTGTCGACGACACGGGCGAAGCGGTGCTCTGCGAAGAGCTGAAGCATGGGGAGGGTCGCGACGACGCTGCATTCAGTTCCGTTGTCTCCCCATACCGTGGCGATCACTTCTTTTACGCCCTTCGTTTTGCAGGCCTCGAGCGCCGCGTCGGTGTTCTTTATCGTCTTCAGGTAATTCGGGCCGAAGCCGAGCCAGGTCCAGATCCCTCCGGCAAATACCGGCTCGCCGAATACCCGGTGTCTGTCGATGAATCCCCCGTAGAAATCGCTTTTGTCGTGATAGTAGTCCCAGTATACCAGCCTCAGGCCCTCCGGCACGGCGCTTTTCAGCTCGTCGGGGATCGCCTCGTTCGAATAGTAGTCGCTCTTTTCGTTCAGCACGCGCATGAACATATCGCTCCACATCATCGGCTCGAGCCCGAGTTCGCCGGTGATCGCGACTACTCTTTTCAGATGCTCCATGAGGATCTCCGACCTTTTTTTGAGACCGTGCTTTTTCAGATAGTTCCCCTGCCCGAGCATCATCGCCTCGTCCATGCCGATATGTATGCGGCGCGAAGTGAACGGAGCGGAGGCGCTCTCGATCACGCGCCTTATGAACTCGTACGTTTTTTCCTCTCCGACCAGAAGAGTGTCGGGATCGTCCGCGATCGGTTTATATTCCTTCCATCTCAGAACGCTCTGCAGGTGAGCCAGCGTCTGGATACACGGGATCATCTCTATCCCGAACCGCGCCGCATATCCGTCGAGTTCTTTCATATCGCCGTACGAGTAGCGCGATCTCATATACCCGAAATACGGCTCCTCTTCCACGTCGTAGCTGTCCTCGCAGTACAGCATCAGCATATTGAGCCCCATCAGCGCCATTTTTCTGATTATTTTTTTCACGGTGCGGACGTTTATCACGGCGTTCCCCTGCGAGACGTCGAACATCGGACCGATACTGTCAAAAAGTATCGGTTCGTTCACACAGAATTCGCTTTCGCCGGCTTTCAGCGCCGAAACAAGACGTCCCAGAGCCCTGAAAAACGCCGAAGGTTCCGGGGAGCGGATCAGCGCTTTCCCGGAGGAAAGAGTGAGCGAGAGTTCTTTTTTGTCTGTTTTTTCAACGCACACTTTCGCGTCGCAGTCCCCGTCGGAAGGGACGACGGTTTCAAAGCCTTCTTCGGCCGCGAGCTCGTTTACGCCGAAAACGTATTCTTCCGGCAGACTCTCAAAACCAATCCTGATTTTTTTATCCATGATCTTCTCTCTTTTTGAGTTCATTCGGCCCTGCTTTTTTTGCACCAGAGGCGCATGACTTCCTCGGCGGGCTTTCCCTGGATCGTGAAGCCCTTGTCGCCGTTCGGATCCGTGTGGTAGTGCGGTCTGTACTGAGTTTCGTCCCATTTCCACCAGAACATCCCCATCCATTGGGGGATCCCGTCGAAGGTCTCGAAGCTCGCCTCCATATAGTCCGCCTGTTCTTTCCCGTCGTAATAGCTGTCGAATCTTGTCGTGTAGGGTCTGAGGATGTTCCCGTGGCTCGATCTCGTCCCGTACTCGGTGAAGGCGATCGGCTTTGAGCCGAAACGACGGCTTATCGCGCCTATCTTTTCTTTCTGCGTCTTTTCGAGATAGCTTCTCATCTCTTCGACGGTCTTGGGCTTCATCGCGGTGGGATCGAGTCTCAAAAGATCTTTTTCGGGAAGTTCTTTCTCGTCAGCGGCGGCGGGATAGAAGCTGAACGAGAGAAAATCGAGCTCCTCCATCCATTTCGGATCGCCTTCTGCAAGGGACTCCGGAGTGAATTCGTAGGTTATCGGCTGAGAGTATCTTCCCCTTACCTCTTCGATCACGCGGCGCCAGTACGCGTCCTCGCACTCCAGCCCTAAGTATTCGCAGCCGATCATCATGGCTTCCATTCCCGTCCGCTCAGCGAGCTCGCAGAAATATTTGTACGCCTCGATATAGCTTCTGAACCAGTTTTCGGCGTAGCTGTTTTTCACCCCTGCGATCTGATTCGAGTGCTTGGGAGAGGGGAAGGACACCTTTCCCATCCAGACTCCGTCAAGATTTGTCAGACAGGGCTTGAAAAGAACGCTCACCCCGTGATCGTGCAGCCTCTTTACCGTCTCGCTGATCTCGTACTCGCCGGAAGAATACTCAAAGTCTAAATACACCTTGTCCGAGGTGTACCTGTCCTGACAGAAATTCAAATTCAGCGTCGTCCAGTTTATCCCGGCTTTTTCCATCAGTTCGGGCTGACCGGCGACTTCCGGCCTGAGATAGTATCCGCGCTTTGCCATGAAGCCGAAATTCGTTCCGCAAACCGTTCCGGTGAAAAGCCTGTGATCTTTGAATCTTTCGGGGATGACCGTCTTTGACTTTTCCATATCCCGCTCCTTATCGTTTTTTCCTGATCTCTTTCAGTCTGATTTTTGTTTCTTCGGAAATCCTTCTCGAATCTATCGCTTTCTGTATCGCTCTTTTTCTCGTCTTCTCGTCGAGAACGCCAGGATAAAAATATCCTGTCGCGTCGCTTTCTCTCTTTGCGAGCGCCTCCGCGAAATACCAGGCGACCATCATGCTCATGTAGTATTCCCCGCAGTCAATAGACGCGACTTTTTTTGCCTGCCCGGGCTCGAAATCACATTCAAGAAAGTGCGTTTTCAGCATGCCGACCGCGAAGCGCCGCGTGTAGAGCAGGGGAGAAGAAAGCCATTTTTCGATTTTCTCCGAGAGGAGCTTTTTGTTTTTTGCGAACGCCTTCGGTCTTAAAGAATCGCAGACCGCCCAGTTGTCGACGTACGGCAGGAATCTTTCGGTCAGTTCAAAGCATTTTCGGGGGTCCTTTTCGAGATTTATCAGCGCGGCGTGAAGACTGTTCTCCTCAAAGAGCGTGTGAGGGAGACTTTCGAGAAACGCCGTCTCTTCGCCCGCTTTTTTTATTTGTTTTGACAGCGCCGCGATCTGCGGAGCCTTCGCTCCGAGGATAGTAGATTTTTCTATCCCCGGCAGGAGCGACGAAACAAAATCCCGGTTCTTGTCGTCCCGAAGTCCTTCGAGAGCTTTTTTTACGTCCATATTTATAGCTGTTCTTTCTTTTTATCCGATCATCTAAAAAGGGGGAGAAAGCTCTCGCCTTCTCCCCGTAT
>JAFTEP010000193.1 GCA_017453605.1 Clostridia bacterium | reverse complement strand
GAAATCTCTTCAATTTGCTTTATCAGTTCTTCTATTGAAATTGTTTTCTCATAATTGGATTCTTCGTAAAAATCGTTTTCGCACCATCTGTATCGTTCAAAAGGATGTTTTTCGGCATCGATACCCCATTCAAAAATTTCAGCGGGAGCAACAGATGACTTTGAAAAAATGACAAGTTGACCATTTTCGTCGGATGTTTGAGCTGGTCCTGAATAACGCCATCGTCCAACTGTAACTACTTTGTTTTCCACTTGTATCACCTCCGCAAATCCAGGCTTGTCGGCATTATTTGTTGTTCAGTATTTCACGGAGTCCGTCCCTGAAATCGCCGTAATGCCGTGGAAACCTCTGCGACCCGGTCGCGTAAATCTCTTTCCTTTCGTTCACGGTCGCTTTGAGAATAAAATTCGTGCCGTCCTTGACACCTTTTGGGCGTTTTCCGTGAAATCCGTCCCACGACAGCAGACGGCATTTGTTCATCAGCTTCAGCGCATATTCCGCAGAGCATACGGCACGTTTTTCAAGCTGACGCACTTTTTCACCGTCTCTGTATCCGACAGCATATTGAGACACTTCCGCTTCGTCGCCGCTTTTCACGATCTCATAATCTGTCACGTGGCGCATCCCGCTCGTATGAAGCGTGACGATCTCAAAAGATTTGATTTTGCCAAATAAATCGAAAAAACGTTTCATATAATTAAACCCGCAAATCCCGATTTGTCGGAATCTTTCATTAGTGGTTATTCAGTTCTTCCGACCTTTTCTCTCGGTCCGATTTTCGAAAATCAAAGACGGCCAGCGCCAGATCGGTCAGCTCCTTATCCCACAGCTCGCCGGTCCTCTGCACCTCTGCCCACGGACAGAGCGAGGCGTAATTCTCATCAAGCGCGATATCGTATGCGCCGTTCCGGTCGCTGACGCTTTTATAAAGACGTCTGCCGTTGTTGATCAGCTCATGGGCTTCTCTTTGCTCCATGCCTTTCGTCTTCAGTTTTCCGAATATCTCTTCGTTTATCTCATAGAGATCGTAGTAACCCGCAAGAAACGTTTCGGCGGTATATAACTCTCTTTCGCTGTCATGGCAGGCCTTCCAGCCCGGCCCTGCTTTGAAATGAAGCGCGCCTTCCACGTATTCCGCAGGAAGTCTGATCCGTTTATCTTTCTTCTTGGATTCTTTTGACGCGGCTTTACCTCTCCGGATCCCGGTTTGTCCTTTCCATCTTGCGTCAGATTATGGGCCCGGATATTCGTCAATAGAGAGTGTGCTCCAGATCTTTATAAACCTCAAACAGTTTCTTCCTCAACATCGACTCCCTTTTATCATATCTATAATATCACAAATCGCCCCAAAAGGGAAGCCCTTTGCGCTATTTCCAGGCATCTGATCGCAGAACCCGAGCCTATCAAACGCGGGAAAAATCCGAAGAATCTTTTCACAAACATTGTACGGAAGAATTTTTATAACAATTTATTATGCGATAAGTCCGACTCTTGTTTGACTTTTTGGAAAAACAGAATGGATCGAAGGTTTATGGAAGCATAAACCGGATAAAATGGTTAAAAAGCTGCAATCAGAAGGCTATAAAAATACTCCTTGCGATGATAGGAGACATTAAGATTAAAAAACGGACTGATCAAGGCCGGTCCTGATCGGATCCGGGGCGGCCTTTTTTCGGTTATGCAGGATATCTGAGAGGTGTTTTTTCTTGCGGATATGGCGGGTGTGACGCAAACGCGCGGGGCTTGAATGATGCGGGGTAATGGTGTATAATAGAGGCGAAAAGAGACCTGAGCAAGGTTAAAGCTATAGAAAAGACGATGACCGGCGGGGATGAAGAGGCCGGCGGGATAAAGATGCCGGCGGGGATGAAGAGGCCGGCGGGGATGAAGAGGCCGGCGGGATAAATAGACCGCGGGGGATAAAGAGGCCGGCGTGATGAAAAGTGCGGGTCAAGAAACGGCGTGCGGGAACTTGATAAACGGAGGACGCCGGATCGGTAATCCGGTAACCTATATGCAATGTATGAAACGTCACGAAAGTTTCAGTCCGGAAACGGACCGCCGACACGACGTCGCGGCGAAACTTCAACGCTTCGCCTCTTGACGTCCGTAAAACAAATTCAAAGTAACAAAAACTTATTATTCGGGGATACATACTATGGAACTTTTCTGGAAACTCACCGAAAAAGGGATCGCGCGCAGAGTCGATTCGGAATTTTGTGACCGCATCGAGATGTCGGGCGCGAAGGTCTCCGCGATCGTCACCTACGGCGCGGACGGAGAGGGAAGGCTCGTTCTGTCCCGCGATCTGTATTTTCCCGCTCTCCGTATGCCGGGGCGCGACACCCACGCGACGCTGCGCTCGTCGCACAAAAACTCCGAACGCGACAGGTTTTTTGTCGACGGGAAAGAGGTCGGGGAATTTGCAAAGGAATTTGTTTTCGACGGGATCCTCCATTGCCTCAGCGCTGACGAGGGCGGGAGAATTAGGATCGTCAGGCATCTTTTCCCCTGCGTCGACCAGAGCGCTTACGTCGAATACACGGTCGTTGAAAACGTTTCCGGCGCTCCTTTGACCGTATCGGCGCAAAGGGTCGGCAAGACGTCGTATCAGCGCGGAGCCGCGGGGACCTACGCCGTCAATATGCTGCGCGAAGAGGCCTGCGCGAGGCTTGGACCCGGGGAAGCTCTCCGCGGCACTCTGTGCTTTTGGGCAGGTCTTCACAGCGACGCGCCGATAAAGGCGGACGGCGAAAAGGAGCTTGAAAAGCGGGAGGAATTTGTAAAACAGATCTGCGACGAAAATCTGATCTTAGACTGCTCAGACAGGGAGCTTGAAAAGTTTTTTTCTCTTGCAAAGCTGAGGGCGGCTGAGAGCATCTTTGATACCGCGGCGGGGCCTCTGCACTCGCCGGGCGGCGGACCCTTCTACGCCGCGGTCTGGGCGAACGATCAGGCGGAATACGCCTGTCCCTTCTTCCCGTATCTCGGCTATGAACGCGCAAACGTTTCCTGTCTCAACGCATACGGGCTTTTCGCGAATTTCATGGGCCCGGATCTTGAGCCGATCCCTTCGTCGATCATCGACGAGGGCAGGTTCTTCTGGTGCGGAGCGGGAGACAGAGGCGACGCCGCGATGTATCTCTACGGCTGTTCGCGCTGTCTTCTTGCGCTCGGGGACGAAAAAACCGCGCGCGAGCGTTTCTGGACGCTCCGCTGGGCGGCGGATTTCTGTCTGAAAAAACTGACTTCCGACGGCGTAGTCGCGTCCGATTCCGACGAACTCGAAGGCAGACTGCCCTCGGGCGGCGAAAATCTCTGCACCTCGAGCCTGACCTACGGCGGGCTCGTTTCGGCTGCGGCGCTCGCCCGCGAACTCGATGAAAACGCCGACGCCCAAAAATGGGAGGCCGCCGCGGCGCGTCTTCGCGGCGCCATAGAGAAATTTTTCGGGGCGAAGGTGTCGGGCTTTGACACCTACCGCTACTACGCAGGGAACACGGTCTTAAGAAGCTGGATCTGCATCCCGCTGACGATGGATATTTTTGAGCGCGCCGAAGGCACCGCGGACGCCCTGCTCTCGGACAGGCTTTTCGGCGACGACGGAGTCCTCAGCGTCGAGGGCGAAACGACCTTCTGGGACCGTTCGACGCTCTACGCATTCCGCGGACTCTTCAACGTCGGAGAGTGCGACCGCACGTACGGATATCTGCGCAGATACGTCCAAAGGCGTCTTTTGGGCGCGCACGTTCCGTACGCCGTCGAAGCCTTCCCCGAGGGGGATCAGAGACATCTTTCCGCCGAAAGCGCGCTGTTCTGCCGGGTCGTTACGGAGGGTATGTTCGGCATCGTTCCCGTCGGTCTTCGCAGCGTGAGGATCCGCCCCTCCGTTCCTCTGGCGCTCGGAAGGGTCAGACTTAGGCGCGTCAGGGCATGCGGCGGCTGCTTCGACTTAGACGTCGAACGGCTCGAAGACGGATATTCCGTCACATTCTCCCGCGCAGACGGCAGCTCCGAACGCTTCACCTTGCCCCTCGGCGGCTCCCGCACGCTCCGTGTCCGAACGTGATCCATCCGGTAAAGGGGTACGGCAAAGAGATATACGTCAAGCCGACGCTGCCGCGCGGGGGCGACGCAGTCAAAGCACGAGGCGGCTCTCGAAACGGTGCGGAGCTGTCAGATAGAGGTGAAATGAATGATCTACACCGAGCTCACGAAAAAAGCGCTGAAGATCTCGTTTGAGGCGCACAAAAATCAGACCGACAAGAGCGGTCTGCCCTACGTCTACCACCCCTTCCACCTCGCCGAACAGATGGAGACGGAGGAAACGGCCGTCACGGCGCTGCTTCACGACGTGGTCGAGGACACGGACATCACTCTGGAAGATATAAAAAACGCGGGCTTTCCCGAAAGCGTCGTATCGGCGCTTGCTCTCATGACTCACGACAAGAGCGTGCCGTATAAGGAATATATCGCGCGGATAAAGAAGGATCCGGTCGCAAGGGCGGTCAAGCTCGCCGATCTGAAGCACAACAGCGACCTTTCCCGCCTCGACGAGGTCGGAGAGAAGGACCTGGAGAGAGTGAAAAAGTACGAGGCGGCGATCGCGTTTTTAACGGACGGCGAAAACAAATAAGGAGGGCAAAAAATGTCAGTTCTGAGGATAAAAGGGGCGCCCGGAGAAGACGCGGCGCGAAAAGAGATCTTCTTCCCGCTCGGGCTCGGGATAACTTCAGCCGCCGGACACGCTCAGGCGGCGCAGAGGGCGCTCGGACACTTGATCCCGGAGTGCGCGGCGACGTCGGGAACGGCGCCGATAAGAGAGATAAACGAGCCCGGATTTGACTCGGAGGAATACAGGCTCAGGATAAAAGAGGGAGCGATAGAGATCTTCTGTTCGCGCTACGCCGGATTCGTGCGCGCGCTGAGTTCGCTTTCGCTTCTCGCGAAGGTCTCCGGGGATAAGATCGCGCTCCCGGAGTGCGACTTCACCGACGCGCCGGCGATTCCGACTGGGATTCGGATTGGTGATATAATAATCTGAAACAGTTTTTCCCCGCCGCGGTTTTTTGCGCCGCGGCGGGGTGATTTTTGCGCCGCCGCAGGGTCAAACGCTCGCCGGGAGGGTAAAAAGTATAAAAAAAACGCTGAAAAGTATAAAAAAACGCAATGAACGTATTGCTTTTTTTAGTGAGGCGGGGTATAATAAATTCGAAGACGCAATAAACGCGCGTCAAAAATCGAAAGGAGACGGTGAAATAACACTGGACTTGTTTGAAATGGCAGAAAACAAAAACAACAACGAAGAACTTGCGATGAACGGAGCGGGCATATCCGAAATAGGCTTTCCCATGTGGCCGCAGTTTGCGCCCGAGACTTTCGAGGACGTCCTTGAACCGCTCAGAACGGGAAAGGTCAACTACTGGACCGGCAAAAAGGGAATGGAGTTTGAAGAAAACTGGGCAAAATGGATCGGAGCGAAGATCGCCGTCTCCTGCACGAACGGCACCGCGGCGCTCCATATAGCGATCTCTTCGCTCGGGATCGGCCCCGGTGACGAAGTGATCGTGCCTTCATATTCCTTTATCGCCTCGTCGTTCGCGAT
>JAFTEP010000192.1 GCA_017453605.1 Clostridia bacterium | reverse complement strand
GTATATAGACAGCTTCGGCGGCGACGGAGCCGCCGGCATAGGCTCCGGGAAGAACTCGAGGATCGGTTCTCTGACTGTCTCCGGAAACGCTGACGTGCTCTGCGTGGGCGGCAAGGAAGGCGCCGGACTCGGCGGAGGCTCGGGCTCCTCGCCCGAGGCGGTAAACGTCGCCGGGAACTCGAGGCTGATCGCCGTCGGCGGTCTTTGCGGAGCGGGTATCGGCTCGGGATACGGCGCGTCATATCCCGCGATCACAGTTTCGGGCGCCGCCTCTGTCAGAGCTCAGGGCGGCAACTACGGAGCGGGAATAGGCTCCGGCGGCAGGGAGACCCCCGAGACGGAAACTCCCACGGCAAAGATCGTGCTCACCGATCAGAGCATCGTCAGCGCATACGGCGGCAAAAGCGCGTCGGGCGTCGGAGGCGGAGTGTTCGGTTCGGGAAGCATTTTGGAGGTCAGTCAGAACGCCGCCGTCACTTCCGGCGCCGACAACACTGTGAGCGTCAAGGGATCCTCGGACGGGCTGAGCTTCGTTTCCCCGAACGCCGATCCGATAAAACTCGGCGACTACGCGATAGACAGCATACCTCCCCTGCCGGCAAAGCCGTCGTACATCGACGATCCCGCATCGCCTACGGTGACTCCTCCCGCGCAGGGCGACAGCGAGAACTTCCCGTATATCGTTTACGCGCCCTCTTCGACCGCGTTCGAAGCCAATCAGAAAGAATACGATACTCTCGGAATAGAGGCAAACGCCGCCGGAAACGGCGCGGGCTGTACCTCCGCGGGAAGTATCCATATATCGGGCGGCGCCTCCCTGAACGGACAGGTCGGAGACGTCACGCTGACGCTCGTTCTCGGCGAAGGTGCGACCGACATGGTGATAACCCTCGTCAAGAACGCCTCCTACACCCTGCCCGAGAGCGTGACGAAGACCGGATATACGTTTCGCGGATGGTACGACGACTACGATCTGACCCAGCCCGTGAGCGGCACCGTGCAGGTCTCGGGAGACAGGCTGATCTACGCCGCGTGGACCGCGGTGCAGGTCGAGCTCTCCGATTCACAGATAACTCCCGCCGTCAAGGACGTTTTCTACTCCTACGCCTTCGAGACCTCGTCCGGAGCGGATTCGACGAGCTTTGTGGTGACAAAGGGAGAAGTGCCCGCCGGGATGATCCTTTCCGGCGACGGCGTCCTCAAGGGAACTCCGGTGCTCGCGGGAAAATACACGTTCACTGTCGCATATCTCAACTCCAACGGAACTTCCGGGGCAAGAGAAGTGAACCTGACAGTCCTCACGAACAACACCTATACCTTCGTTTTCAAGACGGGGACCGCGGACGGCGCTGACACGAGAGCCCAGATCATGATGAGCTTCGAATTCACCGACAGACTGAGCGGAGAAAAAAGGGTCACTCAGTCGGTGAACATCACGGATTTTCTCAGGGCGTACTATGACAACCCGTTCAGAGCCGGAGCCGAGGAGAGCCTTCCTCTGGTGTTCGAGCCGAACGTCGGCGAACCCGAGAACGTCATCCTGACCTGCGATTCCGACGACGGCTGGTTCTGCGAATCGGTTAAGGTCGTCTCTGAAGGGAACGCCGCCGCGGACGCGTTCCAGAAGGAATTCGAGATCAACGCCTGGATCGGAAGGGAACAGAACGTGAAGGCGGGAAGAGTTTTTCTGATCGTCGTCGCGGTGGTCCTCGGACTGATCCTCATTGCGGCCGCGGTCTTCGTGATCCTTGCAAAAAATCCGAAAACAAGAAGATTTTTGAAAGAAAAAGGGTTTTTTAAGAACGAAAAACAAAAATAAACGCCCCTTTTTGTGAAATAATTGGGGAAATCGCAAAAAAAATCAAAAAAAATGCAAAAAGTTATTTACAAGTGATGTTTTTTGTGATATAATCCATAAAGACACAAATGCTCAAATCATCTTTGGAAAAAAGAGGACGCGAAATCTTCGGTTTGTCCTCGGAAAATGTGAGGGAGAAAAAATGGCAATCGTTATCAATGTTGACGTTATGATGGCAAAGCGCAAGATGTCGTCCACCGAACTCGCAAAGAAGATCGGCATCACCCAGGCGAACCTTTCCATCCTCAAGACCGGCAAAGCGAAGGCCGTACGTCTGAGAACGCTCAACGCGGTCTGCAAGGCTCTGGACTGCCAGCCCGGCGACGTGCTGGAATACAGACCCGATCCCGAAGACTGACCGGATCTTGGCATTGAAAATGAAAATACGGGGCTCCCGGAAATGGGCAAGCCCGATAAGGAAGTAATCCGAAAACACGATTACAACCACATTTATCGGGCGATGCAAAGACAAAATCAAAGCATAAGGGCAAGAGTCAGAAACAGCTCTTGTCCTTGTGTTTATGCGGTTTTTTGACTTGTGTGCGTTGCTCGTTTAACGGCAAACGCACATTTTTGCTTTCTGCCGATTCGCGGTACAATATAGGCGAAGGGAGGCGGAGACGCTATGAAATACATAAAGCAGCCGAAACGGCATATTGTACTGGACGATTTTGAATGGAGGGTACTTGTTAAAGGGATCAACGAATACCGAAAACAAGTGATCGACGAAGACGGGTG
>JAFTEP010000191.1 GCA_017453605.1 Clostridia bacterium | reverse complement strand
CAAAGAAAAAGAATACAGAAAAAGAGAACGGAGTTTTGCAGAAATCCACGGCGAAAGAGAAGCGTATTTTGCAAACGTCTGCGCGAACCACGCGTTTTTCACGGGCTTTCCGTCCTGCGCTAAGTCGCCGGACGCCGCGCTTCTTTCTGTGAGTCTGGCGTACCGGATGAACAGGTTTTTGTGCGTGATCGGCGTCGGTCTTCCCGCGCTCCGTCCGACGGATCTTACCGCCGCGCTGTTCAGGCTGATCGAGCACACGGATTTCTATTCCTACGCTCCGCTGCTGATAAAAGAAACAAAGTAAACCATAATTATATCTTACCCGAAAAACTCCCCGCCCGTCGGAGCAAAATCGCTCCGGCGGGCGGGGATCTGCGTGAGGGAAAAGGAGAATGCGTTTTATCAGCCGCCCCAGACGAGTTCGTTGCCGAACTCGGTCTCGGGATCGCCGGGAGAGACGGTGATCCCGGCGGGAGGAACGGTCGACAGAGTTACCTCTCCGGATTCGCAGCTGAGATACAGCGTCCTCGTTTCGCCGTAGACGGTCGTGCCGTCCGCGGTCACCCAGAAAGCTTTGACCCTTATCATGACGCCCGTCATTTCGGGGATGCCCGTCAGCCTGCAGAACGAGATATAGCGCGATTCGGCGCAGCCTGTGATCTCCGACGCGCTCGTCGGGACTCCTCCGGCGAGCACGCTCTGATAGACGTTTTTCAGGCTCTTGCTGACGTCCCAGCCGTAGCCCTTATCGTGGACGCTGATGACGAAGCCGACTTCACTGTAGTCGAGGCAATCGTCGACCGTCGACAGGAAGCGGACCGAGTTGTCCTTGAGGGAAGCCTGAGCCGCGACCTTCAGAACGTCCTTATCGACGAATTTCGGCTCCGCCGCACCCTGCGTCTCCGTGAAGGGAGTGGAGAAGGTCGAGTCCGTGTACCAGCCGGCGAAGACCTTGCCGTCCTCCGTCGGAGCGGTCCAGGACGAAGGATCGTCGGGATCGGTCTTGTAATCCTCGACGTTGTAAAGGGTCACGAACGTGCTCAGCACGGGACCGATCCCGGCTTTGTCCACCCAGACGCCGGTGTTCAGTCCGATCAGCGAGGCGGCTCCTTCGCTTTCAAGAACGCTTTTTGCGGCAAACGAGCAGTACGCCTGAGAGTTTCTGTCGGTGCAGTCTGACTGACCGAGAAAAGACGGATAGGACCCGGTGTTGGCGTAAAAGCCCGAGACCGTGCAGATATCGCACCTGCCCGCGATCACGCCGGAGGTAGTGGAGGAAGAGTTTGCGTTGAGGCTTCCGACAAAGAAGCAGTTGTTGATAACGGCGCCGGAAGAAGTGTTGATATTGTCGCTTACGCGCCCGATGAGACCGCCGGAGTTTTCTTTATAGAGATAGCTCCCGTTGTAGACCTCGCCGTAGCGCGAGTTGACGTTTCCGATGAAACCGACGCTGTCGAGAATGAGGTGGCTCTTTTGCATATTGCCGCAGATACCGCCGACGAATCTTCCGCAGCCGGTGACCGAGCCCTGATAGCCGACGTTTTCAAATGAGACGGTGTAATTGCCGCCCGTCATACCGACGACGCCTCCCGAGGAGCAGTGCTTCTCGTAGCGGCCGCTGTCGCCGCCCGAGGGGTCGCCAGTCTGCTTGTAGGAGGCGAACACAGAGGTGGAGTCGATCTGAACGTTTTCTACCGTCGTGTCTCCGTACGCGCAGCCGATCAGCGCGCCCGTCGCGTAGGTCCCGGCAAAATATGAATTTGTGATGCGCAGATCTCTTATCGTGCAGCTCGCAGTCTTCGGGAACAGAGCCGCGTAGCCGCTCACGGATTCGCTCGACGAGCCGTAGGCGACCGCCTCGATGCCGGTGAGGGCGTCCGCGTTCTCTTCATAGAAAAGCCTGTCGATATAAAGACCGCTGATCGTGTGTCCCTGCCCGTCGAATGTCCCGGCAAACCTCCCGTTCGTGCCGAAGAGCGAGGCGAGGTTGACCGAGGGAGGAGAAGACGCCCACGCCGAACTGTCGCCGGTGTT
>JAFTEP010000190.1 GCA_017453605.1 Clostridia bacterium | reverse complement strand
CGTAGTCCCTGACGTCGCATACGCAGCCGACCGCGGAGCCGGGGCGAATCGCGTTCACTTTTTCCACCGCGCTTTTGAGCGTTTCGGGATTTACGTCCGCCATGAGCGCGCTGCCGCCTTCCAAAACAAACCTTTCGCAGACTCTTTTTCCCATTCCGCTCGCCGCGCCCGAAGAGATTATGACCTTTCCCTCAAATCTTTTTTCTTCAGAATTATCCATATCGCTTTTTTCTCCTTTTTCTTTTTTCGCTCATTTTTTGCGGGATCTTTCTATTCAACTATATCATAGCATCTTGCTTATTTTTCTTAAATATGCTAAACTGTAAAAAAACAAAACGATCCTGCTGTTTTGAGAGCGGGACCGTCGGGAGGCGGAATCGTCACGGAAACGAAAACAAGCTTTGAAATGCCCGCGTCCGGGCTCGAACTCAGGCGCATGAGGTTCTCGCTCTCGCATCTTTGCGACGGCTGCTTCGGCAGACCCGATCCTCTCTTCGGATACGTCGTCGCGGGCGGCGCCGTCATCACGGGCTCCGAGGGGAAAATGAGCCTCGAAAAGGGGGATTTCTTTTTTCTCCCGGCGCGCTTCAGTTACCGCACCGTCTGGAGCGGCGATCCCTTCGTCGAATATCTGATCCTCTCATTCACCGCGCCCGCGTCCTTCCCGGGATTCGCGCCCGCGCTCCTCGGCTCTCTGTCCGGTGAAAAGACTTATGAAAAACTTCTTGTTATCGAGCGCTCCTCGTCGGGAAACGTCTCCGACAGACTTCTCGCCGCGCGGGAGTTTTTCGGACTCTTTCACGAGGCGCTCCCTTATCTTACCGAAAGCCCGAAAAAAGAATTATCTCCCGCAGTCAGAGCCGCCGCGGACTATATCGCGCTCCGCGCCTGCGAAAACTATTCTGCCGCGGATCTCGCCCGTTCCGTGCTTCTCAGCGAGTCGAGGCTCTACCACCTCTTCCGTGAAGAACTCGGCGTCACTCCGCTCGAATACAGGAACGGGCTCAGGATAGAGCGAGCAGCCGCCCTCATCAGGGAAGGGAAGGACGTTAAAGAGATCGTTTCTCTCACGGGCTTCGAGTCAGACAGATATTTTCGCCGCGTGTTCAAACGCGCGGTCGGAGTCACTCCCGGCGAGTACCGGAAAAAGTTTGCCGAAAAGTGATCTAATTCTTTATCGTCAGATCTCTCACCCATCTGTATTTATAAAATCTTGCCACGACCCACGGGATCTTCCCGACCTCGTCAAGGCAGGTGCAGGAGTACACAAGAAGCACCGGGAAGCCGAGAACGAACGCGCCGAGAAGCGCCAGCGGGATCGAGATCATCCACATCGAAATAAGAAGGCTCTTGAAATCGAAGGTCGTGTCTCCGCCTCCGGCGAAAACGCCGTTTATCGTGATCGTGTTCACACAGCGCCCGATCATATAGACGGACATTATTATCATCATCCCGGTCAGATAGCTCCGCGCGTTATCGCTGAGAACTACTGAGCGCACCACGACGGGAGTCAGCCCCAGAACGATCCCCATGGAAATAAAGCCTATGACAAAAGAGATGTTTTTGAGCTTTTTCCCGCAGTCCTTTCCTTTTTCGAGCTTTCCCGCGCCGAGCTCGTTCCCGACCATTATCGCCGCGGCGCTGCCCATACCGTCGCACACACAGCAGATCAGGTCTCTCACCACCGACGCCACGGAATTTGCCGCCGCGGCGTCGGTGTTCATGTGTCCGATTATCGCGGTGTACGCCGTGAAGCCCACGCCCCATAAGAGAGAGCTCCCGCTAAGAGGCAGATACTGCCTGACGTAATCTTTAACTATCCTTCCGTTTGTTTTGAAGACCCGTTCCCGGGCGGGCCTGACAGCGTTTTTCGGGATCGAGAGCAGAACGCAGGCTCCCAGTTCCGCGACTCTCGAGACCGCGGTCGCGAGCGCCGCGCCCTGCGATCTCATGACCGGCGCCCCGAACAGACCGAATATCAGGACCGAGTTCAGGGCTATGTTCAGTAAGACCGCGAAAGAGCTGATCCCGGCGCTCGTCTTCACGCGGTCGGTCACCTTCATCATCGTCAGGGCGCTCTGCGAGAATCCGGTCAACAGATACGAAAAACCCGCGATACTCAGATATCCTGCACCGATAAGGATTATATCCTTGTCGTGGGAAAACGCGCTCATCAGAAGTTCCGGGACCGCCTCGCAGGCAGCGAAGAAGGTCAACGAGATAACTGCGCAAAAGCACAGCATGACTTGATAGATGTCCCTCAGCGTCTTCACGTCGCCCTTGCCGCGGTACTGCGCGCCGAGGACAGACCCCGCGCCGGTCGCGGCGAAAAGGAACATATTCTGCACGAACTGCACCTGAGACGCTAATGATACCGCGGTCATTTCCGTCTGTGAGATCTGCCCGAGCATCAGCGCGTCGCAGGCGGCGACGAGCGAGAGCATCAGGCTCTGCGTCGCGATAGGGAGAGTCAGCGAAAAAAGCTTGCGGCGAAACTCTCTCGGGTCTGTGATCCCGCCCGGATCGGCCGGGTCGGGACGCGTTTTTGTTTTCATTTTATGTCTTGTTACTTTTCCTCAACGAATATCAGTTTGCTGCTTCTTTTGGTCTCAAAATCGAGTCTCAGCTTCGCCGAGCCTTTTTGAGTGACGCTCTTTTTGGTGTCCGCGTCCGTGAAGACGTAGGTCTTTGTTTTTTTCAGATAGCTCAGCTCAAGCCCGAGGGTCTTCTCGCTGCACTTTTCCTGCCGGAACGCGAGGATCGCGGCTTTTTTGCCGTCCTCTATGACGTAGCTGAACGCCGCGAATCCCGAAACGTCCTTTTCGGGTCTCCAGGGAGTGTGGACGTATAGGTCGCCGAGATAATAGTCCCGGAGGCTCTTCCACTCCTCCATACCTTCCCTCAGCATCGCAAAGTTGAGCGTGGGGTCGTTCAGGTATTGGAACGATGTATTCAGCACGGGCAGATAGCTCGCGCGCCAGATGTATCTGTCTGTCTTCCCCTGCATATCTATCTGCCCCGTCTGCTCGCGCGTGCAGGCGCCGCAGAATGGGATCCAGCGGTTGAAGGACGCGGTCATAGAAAGCCTCATCCCCGTGCTCGTGCGGTCGTAGTCGCTCCTCAGAAGCGGGATCCCTCTCCTCAGGGACTCGAGGTCGTTTCTTCCGCCGCCGCTCGCGCAGCTGTCGACGAACGAGCAGCCGCCGTAGCTTTCGGTGCACTTTATTATCTCGTCCCAGAGCCTGTAGTGCGCGCAGATCAGTTTCATTTCGGTTATTCCGCGGCGGTCCTCTCCCTCGTCCCCGTCGAGCTGACGCCACAGAGGACCGCTGTCGATGTTGTTGTCCTCGCGGTACATCTCGACGCGGTTTTCCCTCAGCATCTTCGTTATCCGTCCGAGAGTCCATTCGAAGCATTCCGGGTCTCCGATGTTGTTCGATATCCTCGGCTTTGCGGGATTGGAGGGATTTTTGGGGTAGATCGCCCACTCTTTTTTGTAGCCGTAGTTCTTTTCGAGGCTTTCCGGGTCAGTCACCCTTTCGGGCTCGAACCAGACGAGAGTCTTCATCCCGTTTTCTCTCGCGTAGTCGGTCGATCGCCTGAACGTATCCCCTGGCCACTTCTTTTTATCGAGCTCCCAGGTCCCTATCGTTGCGAACCAGTCGTTCTCGTAGCACGAGCCGTCCGTCGATCTCCCGTCGGGTGCGCAGTACCATCCGGCGTCGAACCATCGAAAATCCGCTTTCAGCCCCTCGGCGATCATCTTGTCCATGCTCGGCTTCCAGGAATCGAAAGCCTCGGCAAGACTTCCGTCGGTGTTCTTTCTCGGCGTGTCGTATGCCAGAAACGCTGTCGAAAAGGGCTTGAGCGCCTCGCCTTTGGCGTTCGCTCTCGGCATATTGCACTCAATGAACCACCGCCTCCACAGATCCGACGATAGATTTCCCTTTCTGTCGGGGTAGGGGAAAAGAAGATGCAGGGCGCTCCTTAAGGACTCCCCGGGTTTGAGCCTCGTGCGCATATCGGCGGGAGTTACCGCCTCGTAGAGCGTTTTTTTGCCGTCGAAGTGAAAATCCGCTTTCCAGCTTCCCGCCCAGCCTATCGCGAGCATCGCGCCGCGCCCGGCGTATTTCAGGTCGAAATACGGAAACGTCACGTGCGTCGGTCTGCCGCTGTCGTTATAGAAGCTGAGCGGCTTTTGGGTCAGATCGTGACTGTAAGGGCGGTAGAAGTTGTCGTGATCGCCCATGATCCCCTCGACTCTCGGCAGTTCTCCCTCAAAATTCAGCGAGGTCTTCAGTTCGCTTATGATCTCCGACGGCCTTCCGGTCCCGTTTTCGATGAACACGGTCCACTCACTGACGCCGTATTTTCTCCAGAGACCCAGTTTCAGCCTCACTTCTATCCCGTCGGGCAAAGCGAACCTGAATATCTTCGTTTCGAGCCCCTCGCGTTTTTCTTTTACCGTCTCAAAGCCTTTTTTCTCAAGAGCGCCGAAGCCGCGTATCTTTTTTCTGCCGTAAAAAAACGAGAACGGAAAATCCCCGACGAACTTTTCTGCGCCGTCAAACGCCTTTTCCGGATCGGTGATGAGCATTTTGTCAGCGCTTCTTTTCATTTTCCCCTCCGTGTTTATAATCTGTTTTGTCTGTACTTATAATTCTTTCAAATAAAAGTATATCATTCCCCGACCCACGTGTCAATAAAAATTCCCGCCGGACCGAAAGATCGGGCGGGAACGTTTGCTCAAGGCGCTTTTCGGATCTTTTTCAAAAAACATGTTCTGCACAGCCGCTCTTTTCCGCTGTCAAACCCGATTTTGTACAGGGTTTTCTTATTGAGACGGATCGTTGCCGTGATGGTTCCGGAACCGAAAAGGAAATGTCTGATCCGGTCTCCGGCGTTAAATATTTTGATTTGACTGATCTGATTATTGTCGATTTTATCGCTTTCTTTTGTTTCTTTGATTGGCGTTATTTCGTCGGGGATCGGTCCGATCGTCGGATCAAAGAGCTCCGTCCCTAATGAATAAACCTCCAATAGAATGTTTTTCCCGGCCAATGCTTCGTCTATAAAACTTGACAGCTCTTTTGAAGGCACGATCCCGAGGAACGTTTTTTTGTCCTCGCGCGGGTAGCCTGTCTTGTCAGTTTTCTTGTTTGTGATAATATTCTTTGAAGTGAACCAGCACCCCTCTTTTTCCCCGCTGTCATATTCTATCTGATATATTGTTTGGTCATCCTTATCCAAAGTGATTTTTCTGACCGTTCCGACCCCGTATTTTCTGTGAACGACTCTTTCTCCGATCATAATCTTCGATAAGTATTTTTTTCTCTCGGTTTCCATGTTTATCTCCTTTTTTCTGTATAATTTTATTTTTTGAAATCGGCGTTGTTTTCACATATAATCATTGATGTTTTAAACTTATTATTCAGGACTTATAAAACCTTCGTAACCAATCTTTTCGAGCTGACTTTTTATTCTCAAGCGAAGATCGTCAGCCGTTGTTCCCATTATCCCGGTGTAGCAAAAGTTTCCCTGAGTGGTATCTTCATCAAAATAATTTATCCCGGATAACGCATCGTCTATAAAAGTTTGAAGAAGTGTCTTTTCATTTTTGCGTGGTTTTTTTGTTTTGTCAGTGTGGTTGTTTATATTGAATGGTGATCCTTTTGCCATTTTTCTCTTTGTGTTTTTGCGGGGTTTATTGTT
>JAFTEP010000189.1 GCA_017453605.1 Clostridia bacterium | reverse complement strand
GAACATAAAGCTCGTTTTGCCCGCGCGGATGAGCTTCAACACCTTGTCGATGAGCCCGTCGGGAGTGTCGGGATTTATTTTGACCTGGATCTTGGGATTATAAAGATCGAGTTCGCCGTATACGTCGAGAATGAGAAAAGTCAGTTCGTCCGAGGTGTCGCGGCCGAGTTCATCCATACCGCCGAGATAGAATGGGTGACCCTGCGGGTGACCGATGGCGGGGAACTGAAGCATGAAATACGCGAGGAAAGAGGCGATCTCGTCTTTGGTGAACGTGCCGTCGGCGAGGTCTTTATAATAGAACCTTCTCAGCGTGTGATCGAGGCCGTTCCCGAGAGAGCGCGCCTGGAACTGATCGACGTACTCCGAGACCATGAAGAAGATATACATGAGTTCGAGTGCGTCGAGAGTAGTCTTCGGGGCGCCGTCGCGGATATTTTCAAGCGCCGCGAGGACGCGGTCTTTTTTGGGGCTTTCGCTCTTTTTGCAAAAGTCCGCGAGGCGCGAGAGGAGCCTGAGGAGCGCTTCATACTCGACGATCATAGTCTCATAGAACGCGCTCTGAGCGGGAGAAAGACCCGTCTTGCCGTCTCTGACGCGCTTTATCCTCTGAAGCAGACCGGGGACGCCGAGAGAGAGGAGCTGATCCCAGTCGGGGACGAAGTGGTCGACGTCGAGCCAGATCTCGGCGGCGCCGGACCTGTGCATAAGGGATATAAACTCTTTGTCCTCTTCGCGGAGCGCTTCTTCGCGCCACTTTCTGACGAAGGGCTCGTTGAGGAGCCTTCCCCAGTTGTAAAGCCCGACGAAATAGTCGTTCGGGCTGACGTCGATGCGCATATTGTCGAGGATATACGCAAAGCCCTTCGCCTTGATCAGCGCGTGGGGTTCACCGACGGTGCTCTCTCTCAGCTCTTCAAGACCCGCCTTCATCCGCGAGTCGTCAAGACCTGTCGAGGGATCGAACCCGTATCCGTGATAATCCCAGCGGTGAAAAGGATCAAACGGCTCGTCCTGCCGGTGATATTTGTTCATTATAAAGTTTCTGTCGGCGTCGCTAATCAGCATAGTTTCACTTCTTTTCTTTCCGGCGTCCGATCTCATATTCCGATAACCGGAACGTAATAATCGCCCTTTTTGACGTAAAGCTCCCGGTCGTTTTTGTATTTTGTGATCTCAAATTTTGCTTTATCGGGAACAGCAAGCTTTGATCTGTCCAGTCCGAGAGCGCCGCAGACGGCGTCGGTCACCAGGCCGCCTATAAGTCCGGTGCCGTCGGCGGTAAAAAAATGAGTCTGATCGGAATGCAGTCCGGGTCTGGCGGAAAGCGGAGAATAAAGATCGTTGATAATGACCCCGAATTCCGAGAGAGCCTCCACGGCGATACGGTTATATTCCTCGATGTCGCGATTTAGGCGGCATTCGAAGCCCTCGATAAACCCGGATTCGATCACCGGAGTGGAGAGGGCGAAGATCAGCTTCGCGCGGGGAAAAAGAAATCTTATCCTGCGCACAATGCGCACGAGGTTCTCCTTATAAACGCCGATCGGGGTGATCGGAGGATCGCCGTAGATCCTGAGTGTGTCCCAGTGACCGGCGTTGAAGTGGACCAGATCCGCGTCGTACACTTCCAGCTCGTCCGCCCAGATGTGAAGGTTCCTCAGCACCCAATAGGACGAGGTGCAGTTTTCTTCGGGATAGCTGACTTCGGCGGCTCTCTTCAGGCCCTCCCTGACGTAAGCGTCATAGCCGATGCGGACAGAGTCGCCGATCAGAAGGATCTTTTTCATTTTTTCCTTTTTCATTTTTTCCTCCGAGGTCGTGATCTTCAGCGCCGGGCTTGCGCGCCCGGTATTCCGGATCCATTTTAGTTCAGAACGCTCCGGAGAGTCAATGTGTTTTTTTGTTTTTTTGTGTTTTCTGAAACAAAACTATTGAAGTCCCGGACAAACGTGATATAATTGGATAAGATCCCGGACGGGACCAAAAAAAGCGGGGAGGCGCAAAGAAAACGCAGGCAGAGTTATCCGAGGAATATTTCACCGTCACGAAATTCATCCGCGCCGCGGGATACGAAATAAAAAAAGAGCACTATCCGTTTTCCAACCCGGGCAGGTACAGCTCGACCTTCATGTTCACCTTCGAGGGGTCGGAGCTCTTCACCTTTGCGGACAAAAAGATAAGAACAGAGCCGGGCTCCGTTCTGTATATCCCGCGGGGAGAGGCGTACCGCGTGGAGCTGGACGGAGAAAAGAGCTCCGTCGTCAATCTCGACTTCGAGACCGCCGGCGCGTTTCCCCGCCCGTTTTATATAAAATCAAACGACGCCAACGCCGCGGGCGGGCTCTTTACGAGAGCCCGGATCGCGTGGCGGAAAAAGAGCGGCGGATACGTTTTCGAGTGTATGTCCTGCCTTTACGGCGTCATCGGTCTGCTCGCGGGAGAGCGGGAAAGATACCTTGACCGCTCCAAATACGAAAAGATCGAAGCGGCTCTCGATCACCTGCGCCTTCACTTTTCCGAGCCGGAGCTGAAGATCTCGGATCTCTACGGGGATCTCGGCATCAGTCCGCAGTATTTCGAGCGGCTGTTCAAAAGGCGCTTTTCGGTCACTCCGAGGCAGTATCTGATCCTTCTTCGCATAGAGAGCGCGAAAGATATGCTTCTCGGCTCGGAGCAGGGGATAAAAAAGATCTCCGAGATGACGGGCTTCTGCGACGTGTACCACTTCTGCAAGGTCTTCAAAAAGCACACCGGTCAGAGTCCGGGAGAATTCAGAAAAAGCGCTTTTTTACGCTGAAAAAGGACGGCGCGGGCTTTGATCCCGCGCCGTCCTTCGCAGCTAGGGAGTTTCAGAGCGCCGCGAGGATCTCGGCGGCGTTCGTGTCGGGCTTGACCTTGGGCATAACTTCGGCGATAACGCCCTTCTCGTCGATGATGAAGGTCGTTCTGACGACGCCCATCGTGACCTTGCCGCAGTTTTTCTTCTCCTGCCATACGCCGTATGCTTTGATGGCTTCAAGCTCCGGATCGGAGAGGAGGACGAAGGGCAGAGAATACTTCTCGGCGAATTTCACGTGTGAGGCGACGCTGTCCCTGCTCACGCCGACGACCTTTATCCCGCGCTTCTCGAACTCGCGGTTGAGCCCGGCGAAGGCGCAGGCCTGACGGGTGCATCCGGGAGTGTTGTCCTTCGGATAGAAGTACAAAACGATCTTAGTTCCGAGAAAATCTGACAGCGAGACCTTTTTCCCGTCCTTATCCGTAAGTGTGAAATCCGGGGCTTTCATTCCTTTTTCGAGCATTGTTTTTCTCCTCCAAAAAATTATTCTTTTATCTCGATCTTGCCGTTTTCCGCGCCGACGGCGCCTCTCCATAGAGTTGCGTAAACGCCGTCTTTTTCGAGAAGTCCGGCGTGTGTGCCGCGCTCGGCGATGCCGTCGGAAGTAACGACCAGTATCTCGTCGGCGTGCATGACTGTCGTGAGGCGGTGCGCGACGACCAGCGTCGTCCTGCCGCGGGTCAGTTCGTCGAGGCTCTGCTGGATCAGCGCCTCGGTGACGTTGTCGAGAGCGGAGGTCGCCTCGTCGAGGATGAGGACGGGCGGATCCTTCAAAAAGACTCTCGCGATGGAAACTCTCTGTTTCTGACCGCCGGAGAGCTTGACTCCCCTCTCGCCGACGAGAGTCTCGTAGCCGTCGGGGAGGCTCATCACGAAATCGTGGATGTTCGCGCGCTTTGCCGCAGCCTCGACCTGTTCTCTGGTGACTTCTCCGCAGCCGTAGGCGATGTTGTCGTAGACGGTGGAATCGAACAGGAAGACGTCCTGCGAGACGATGCCGACGTTTTTTCTCAAGGACGAAAGGGTGATCTTCTTGACGTCCCTGCCGTCGAGAGTGATCTTTCCGGACGACGGCTCGTAGAAGCGAGGGATCAGGTTGCAGATCGTCGTTTTCCCGCCGCCGGACGGGCCGACCAGCGCGAGCGTCCTGCCGGACGGGATCACGAAGCTGAGGTGGCTCAAAACCTCGGTGTTTTCGTTATACGAGAACGAAACGTCGTCGAAAGCGATGTCTCCTCTGACGTCACGGATATCCTCGGCGTCGGGAGAATCCTCCTCGACGGGCTGATCCATGATCTCGCAGTACCTCGAGAAGCCCGTCATTCCGTCCTGGTACTGCTCGACGAAGCTGATAAGGCGCTTGACCGGGTCCATGAACACGGAGATATACAGAACGAACGCCGCCAGATCGCCGAAGTCGATGCTGCCGTTCATGCAGAACAGACCGCCGGAGATATACATGATGACCTGCAGGACGTCGCCGATGAAGGTGCTGCCCGCGTGGAACTGTCCCATGTGCTTATAGGCTTCGGAGCGAGCCGAGACGAACTTTTTGTTGCCCTCTCCGAAGAGGCGGTTCTCAGCCTCACGGTTGTCGTAGGCCTTGGAGACGCGGATGCCTGAGATCGAGTTCTCGAGCCCCGCGTTGATGACGCTGACCTGTTCTCTGGCGGCCTTGAACGCCTTGTTCATCTGCAGACGCTTGAGGGCGGCAAAGGCGACGAGCACCGGGATGGAAGCAAAGACGATCAGCGTCAGAGGCAGGCAGATCGACGACATAAGTATAAACGAGCCTATGAGCAGAAGCGCCGAGATGAAGAGATCCTCCGGTCCGTGGTGAGCGAGCTCCGAGACCTCGAACAGGTCGTTTATGATGCGGCTCATCATGGCGCCGGTCTTGTTGTCGTCAAAAAACGACACGGGCAGGCGCTGGAGGTGATCGAAGAGTTTGGAGCGCATATCGGCCTGCATATATACGCCGACCAGATGCCCCCAGTAGGAGACGAAATAGTTCAGAAAGAGCTTGAGAACGTAGAGCGCAAGAAGGATCGCGGCGAAGATGACGAGCTGTCTGACGAGCCCGCCGGGGATGAATTCGTTTATCATCCGGCGGGTTATCATGGGATAGACGAGGTTGATGGCGGAGAGGAGAAGCGCGCAGACAAGATCGGCGATGAATAGACCGAGGTGCGGCCTGTAAAAGGCGGCGAAGCGTTTCAGCATAAAAAGCGTCCTCCGTGGAAAATCTAATGATATTTTACCACAAAAGACCCGTCTGAATCAAGCGTATTCAGTGAATTTTCAGCGTTTGTCCGGACGCCATCCCTCTCAGCTCCGCGAGGGCGTCCTTCAGACCGCCGAGGCGGTCGATGAGCCCGATATCCACGGCTTTCGTGCCGTCTATAAGGCTGCCCATATCTCCGGCGAGCTCTTCGCTCGAATACATCAGGTCTCTGAGCGTCTTTTCGGACACGCGGGAGTGATCGGTGATGAAGGTGCTGATGCGGTCCTGCATCTTTTCAAGATAGGTGAAGCTTCTCGAAACGCCGAGAACGAGCCCGTTGAACCTGACGGGATGGAGCGTCATCGTCGCGGATCTGGCGATGAACGAACGCTTTGCCGCCACAGCCAGAGGAATGCCTATAGAATGACCGCCGCCGAGAACGAGGCTCACCGTGGGTTTCGACATCCCCGCGATCAGCTCGCTTATCGCCAGCCCCGCCTCCACGTCGCCCCCGACCGTGTTCAGAAGCACGAGCATACCCTTCACGGCCGGATTCTCCTCGACCGCGACAAGCTCCGGGAGGACGGATTCATATTTTGTGCTCTTTATTTCCCCTCCGAGCCCGGTGTGACCCTCTATCTGTCCGACTATACTCAGACAGTAGATCGGAAAATCGTCGTTTTTCGTGCAGATACCGGACGGGATCTGATCCTTTTCGTTTTCCGTGCCAAACGCCCCCTTGTCTTCTTTTTTATTGAGTATTCCCGATAAATAAGACTGCTAAACAAAAAAGATCCCCGCGCGGCGCGGGGATACCGTAAAAAAATCAGATAAAGTCCGGTGAAGCAAAAAACTTTTTGTGGCGGTTTTTGAGATCGGGGATGATGAGAGAGTTCTCAAACATTTCGAGCACCCTCTTTTTCGGCGCCCAGAAATAGGCGACGGTCTCGCCCTTCTGCAGGCGGACGGAGGTCTTCGGGCAGTCGGTGACGGCGAAATACTCGAAGAAGAAGACTCCGAAATCGCTCCACCTGAACCTCAGCCGGTCTGTCTCGACAAAGTTGCAGCAGGTGATGCCGGTCTCTTCAAAAAGTTCTCTTTTTATGCAGTCGAGCGGCGATTCACCTTTCAGGGCGGCGCCGCCCGCGGTGAGTTCCCATTTGCCGGGATGGACGGGCTTTCTCGGGTCGCGCTTCATCAGAAGATAGTCGCCGTCCTTATGTCTGACGACGACCTCACTGACGATGTGATAAACTCCTTCCGGCATCGGTTCTCCCCTGACAAGATCGTAGCCGAGAGGAGAAAAGTTCTTGTCGTAGGCGTCCCAGAGCTCAGGTCTTTTCGTTTTCATCACGCTCAGTCGATGTCCTCCGCGACAGTTTCGGGGCGCTCGTCGAGCTGGCGGGGATTTGCCATGATGCGCCTGAACAGTTTGAGGCCGGAAGCGTAGTAGTGGCCGTCGCAGGTGCGCTCGTCGAGGACGAAGGTGACGTCGACGAATTTCTTCTTGGAGACCGATCCGTCGTCGTTGAGGACGTTTTCAGAACGCTTCGCGCCGAACGCGATGAACACGGGGACGTTGCCGAAATTATAGAGGTGGTGGAAGATCGGCGGGATGCCGAGGGAGCCCATCGACGTGATGAACATAGTGGCGTGGAAGGGGCTGACCTTGACGAGCGCCTGAGGGAGCCAGCCGAAATAGTCGAGACCTCTCAGAAGACCGACCGCGGTCCTTAAAACGAGGCCGGGGATGTGGTTGAGGGCGCCCGCGGTCTTGTCGAAGCCCTTGTTGTCGTTGCTTCTCGCCTTCTCTACGGCGTCCGTCATCACCTGATAGACCTCGGTCGCTGTCATGTAGGGATCTAAAACGATCTTGATGACGGTCTCGGGGGAGTTCGCCTCGAGACCCTGCTTGACCGTCAGCGAGACCTCAACCTCATAACGCGCATAGATCTTCTGACCGGCGATGAAGCGGTTGAGACCGGGATAGGTCGCGAGTGCGCGGACGTAGGCGGCGACGATAAGGTGCATCAGGCTGAAGCCTTTGAGGCCGCTGTCCTTTTTTTCTCTGAGGTATTCCTCGGCGGTGTCGATGCAGACGGTGTCCTTCAAAAAGTTCTGCGCGTCGTTGCGAGGACTCATGATATATGGCGAAACGTAGTTCATCGGGCAGAGCGTGCGGACGCGTCTGCCGTCCTTGCGGTCGCCGAAGCGGCGCTTTCTTTTCGGTCTTGCCGGAATGGGATCACCCATGACCTCCGGCGAAGAAGAGACCGGCTGAGCGCTTTGTTCCCGGGTATCGTTCACAGTAAAAAAACTCCTTATACAGTTATCGGGGCAGAACGCAAAGAACAGTGGCCACGGCAGGGTGACCACTGTTCGCGCGGTATTCAACCGTCAATGGCAAATGCAGATCTCGGTGTCCTTGTCGAATATGTGCATCCTGTTGACGTCGATGGCGACCTTGAGAACGTCGCCGCTCTTCGCCTTGGAACGGGAGGAGACCCTGGCGGTGAAGTTCTGCTCGGCGCAGACAAAGTAGAGATAGATCTCGGCGCCCATAAGCTCGGTGACGTCGATGCTTGCTTCGATGACCCAGTCGGAATACTGGCTGAGGTACATCGGCTCGTCGTGGATCGTCTCGGGTCTGAGACCGGCGATGACTTCCTTGTCGACGTATTCCTCGAGTTTGGTGTCGGCACACTTCTCGGCGGGAAGCTTGAAGGAATACTCGCCGAAGTTGAAGAAGAATTCTCCGCCCTTCTTGACGAGCTTGCCGTTGATGAAGTTCATCTGAGGAGTGCCGATGAAGCCGGCGACGAAGACGTTGACCGGAGAATCGTAGAGGTTCTGCGGGGTGTCGACCTGCTGGATGATACCGTCCTTCATAACGACGATCCTGCTCGCCATCGTCATAGCCTCGACCTGGTCGTGGGTGACGTAGATGAAGGTGGTCTCGAGGTTCTTGTGGAGCTTGGTGAGCTCGGTCCTCATCTGTGCGCGGAGTTTCGCGTCGAGGTTGGAGAGAGGCTCGTCAAGGAGGAAGACCTTCGGTTCACGCACGATGGCGCGTCCGAGAGCGACACGCTGTTTCTGACCGCCGGACAGAGCCTTCGGTCTTCTGTCGAGCAGGTGGGCGATATCGAGGATCCTCGCGGCTTCCTCGACGCGGCGCTTGATCTGCTCCTTCGGGGTCTTTCTGAGCTTGAGTCCGAACGCCATATTGTCAAACACGGTCATGTGGGGATAAAGAGCGTAGTTCTGGAAGACCATCGCGATATCTCTGTCCTTGGGAGCGACGTCGTTGACAAGTCTGTCGCCGATGAACAGTTCGCCCTCGGTGATCTCCTCGAGGCCCGCGATCATACGCAGAGTGGTGGATTTTCCGCATCCGGAGGGACCGACGAGGATGATGAACTCCTTGTCCTTGATCTCCAGAGAGAAGTCGCTGACGGCGGTGACGCCGCCGGGATATTTCTTGAAAATATGTTTTAACGAAACACTTGCCATACGGTTTATTTCCTCCTGACAGTTTGGGTTTGCCCGGCCGGAAAGCCGGGAGTGTTCTTATACTCGTATATAATAACAGAAAAAAGCGAAAAAGAAAAGCAGAAAATCTAACAAAATCATGGGTGTTTCTTTGTGTATCTTTCACAATAATTCGATTTCAGTTTATAACTGCCCGAAATGACCGCATTATATTCGCGTTTGTTTTTCGTCGTATGAAATTTTGAATTATAAAAATATAACGAAGAAGTTATATGCTATATCGGCTTGTTCATAATAAATTAAACAATAATTCATAAAGCGTTCAACTTGATCCCGTCAAAAAATATTTTTGCGGACAAAAAACCGCTCCGCACTTGCTTTTGAAAGCGTCTTTGAGTTATAATATAGCGAACATATATGCCCCGCCGGACTTATCCGCGGCGGATACGGTGATACGAGTTGATATGAAAGGAACAGAATATGGCGTTCAACAAAAAGCTTTTCGCTATGCTCATCGACAAAGCCAGGGGTGACAGAAGTCTGAGGAGGTTCGCGCTCGACTGCGAGATCAGCTACGTCCAGATGAGAAAGCTCGCCGCCTGCCAGCAGGAGAACCCTCCGAGGATCAAGCTGATAAAGAAGATTGCAAAGAACGCTCAGAACGACATAGCCGAAGAGGACCTGATGTTCTGCGCGGGGATCAGCTTCGAAACCAACGAAAAGAAGCTGCCGGTCAGCTCCGTCAGCATAAAGCAGGGCGAACTGTTCTATGAAAAGTATCTGTCGCTCTCTATGGGTCAGCGCAGGATGATCTGCGATTTTATCGACTTTCTGACCGAGAGAAGATGACTCCGGGAAAAAGAGGAACGGAAAAATAAATGAAGCTGTTTTTGACTGACAAGACGCCGACGAAGATCCCGTGGGACGGATTGAAAGAGATCCTGAACCCGGACGAGTGCAGAGTGGACAGCGTGGAGATATACTTCGGGAAGCTCTACTACGTCAACCGCGGATCTTTAAGACGGCGCTCCGACGTGGAAAAGGTCCTGTTCATCGACTCGTACACAGACAAGACCAACGCTCCGGGCTTCCAGGTACACGCGGACTTTGACGTGTATCTGAAGGACGGCAGGGTGATAGAAGTCGCCACCTGGGTGGAAAAGATAATCGAAGTCGCGCTCAAATACGCGCCGCGGACGGACCCGAGGGCAGGTCTGCGCGAAGCAAGGAGATCTCAGAAATGACAGGACCCGCAATCGGACTCAAAGAATACCTAAAAGGCGTTTCGGACAGAGTCGACGCCTTCGTGGGAGAACTCGACAAGAAATATCTCGAGCCGAAGGAGATAAGAGAAGGCGCTCTTTTATACTTTTCGCGCGGAGGAAAGAGACTGCGTCCGGGGCTGGTGAGCCTTTTTGCCGGCGCATACGGCGGAAAAGAAAAAGAACTCGCCGCGCTTCCCGCGGCGGCGGCGGCGGAGCTGTTCCACAACTGGACGCTGATACACGACGATATTATAGATAAGGATATGAGGCGCAGGGGCGGTCCGTCCGTGCAGGCATATATAGCATCCCTTTTCGGAGGCGAGAACGCGTTCGAATACGCGACGGACGCGGCGATCCTCGCCGGCGACTCGCTCCACGCGATGAGCTCCCGCGCGCTCGCATCCCTCCCCCGTTACGGGGTGAGCGCGGGGACGGCGCTGAAGCTTCTGGAGCTCATGGACGGCGAGACCGTCGACAGACTGATCTGCGGCGAGACCCTCGACACGAGGTTCGCGCTGATAGGAGGCGAGGTCTCGGAATCCGACGTGCGGGCGATGATCTCGGGGAAGACCGGGGCGCTGTTCGCGTTCTGCGCGGCGGCGGGAACCATGATCGGACTCGGGACGGAGGACACTCAGGACGAGAGAGTGAAGGACGCCGTGACCTTCGGCTTCGACTGCGGGCTCGCGTTCCAGCTCAAAGACGACGTTCTCGGGATCGTTTCAGACGAAAGGACGCTCGGAAAGCCGGTCGGAGGCGACATAAAAGAGGGCAAGGACACGCTGATAAAGCTCTACGCTCTCTCGCACGCCGAGGGAGAGGATCTGACGGTCCTCCGCGAAGCGTTCGGAAACCGCGGCGCCGACGAAACGCTCATTGAGCGCGCAAAAAAAGCCCTGACTGACTGCGGCGCGGTCGCTTACGCGGAAGAGCTCGCCGGGAAAGCCGCCCGGGAAGCCCTCTCGGCGCTCGGGAGGGTCCCGGAGGGAGAATATAAGGACCTGATCGTGAGCTGGGCAAATTCGATGCGGGAGAGAACCAAATGAAAAGAATCATTCTGCTGATCCTCGCCGCGGCGTTTCTCATCCCCTCCGCAGCGGCGGCGCCTTTCACCCTGCAGACCGATTCCCAGAGCGCGTTCATGATGAGCCTCGACACGGGACAGACCGTGTTCGACAAGGCTTCGGACGTCAGGCGGGCTCCCGCGTCGCTGACAAAGATCATGACCGCTCTGGTCGTGCTCGAAAACTGCGCCGATCCGGAAAACGAAACGATCACGGTGCCCGACGTGTCTCTCTTTCAGGAGATAAAGGACGACGGCGGCGTCGAGATCGCGCTGATCCAGGGCGAGACATTCACGGTGTCGGACCTTCTTCACGCGATGATGCTCGCGAGCGCCTGCGACGCGGCTCAGCTTCTCGCCTGGCACTTCGGAGGCGGGAGCGTGGAGAATTTCGTTGCGAAAATGAACGAAAAGGCCGCGAGCCTCGGGATGGAGAACACCCACTACGTCAACCCGCACGGGCTCGAGGCGCTCGATCACTACAGCAGTGCGAGAGACGTCGCGACGTCTGTGCTCGCCTCTCTCGAAAACAGCTTTTTTGTCAGCATCATTTCCGGATACACTTACGTCATACCGAAGACCGAAAAATCTTCGGCAAGAGAGATCACCTACACGATCGCGATGCTCAATCCGAACGGCTCGCTCTACTACCCCGGGATGATCGGGGTCAAATCGGGATACACTTCCCAGGCGGGGCGCTGTCTGGCGTCGGTCGCCGAGAAGAACGGGATGAAGTTCCTTCTCGTCGTGATGGGCGCGAATCTGGGCGCGCAGAGCAGCACTTATCTTTCGTACACAGACACGGCGGCTCTCTACGACTACGCGTTCAGTAACCTCGAACTCAGGGACGTCTTGAACACGACCGAAGTCTACGCGCAGATCCCGGTGACAGGCGCCGAAAACGAGACCGCCGTCGAACTGAGATCTGACAGAGAACTTAAAATCGTCTGTCCCAGGGGAGCGGAAATAAAGCTTGCGATAAGCGTCCCGGAGACGCTCGAAGCCCCGGTGAGCGAAGGTAAGCTCGGAACGGTCGAAGTCTTCGTCTCGGACGAACTCACGGCGACCGCCGATCTCGTGAACGCCGCCGCGATCGCCGCCGCCGTCAAAGAGCCCGATCCCGTCTCGCCGTACACCATGCCCGAAAACGGGAACATCCTTACGAACGACAGAGTCACCCTGATCCTCTTGATCGTCCTCGCCGCGCTGATCCTGCTCACGGCGCTTCTGGCAAGGATCGGAAAGAAAAAAAGACAGTAAATCGCTTATCGATCGGGAACGCGGAAGGAAAACCCTCCGCGGTCCTGTTTTTTTCGACCCCCGTCAAGCCGCAGGGCTTGACGGGGCGGTTTTTCGGGATCCCGGTCAAGAAGCGGGACTTGACGGGGCGATACGCGGACGTTCGGTCGGCGCCGGCGCGGGACCGGAACAAAGCCGTAT